>JAEYQF010000185.1 GCA_023410155.1 Verrucomicrobiota bacterium
GCCCAAGGGAGATCCCAACCATCAGGAGCGTGAAGGCGCCCCAGTGGTTATGATAGATGAAGGAGGAGAAGAAATATTTCTGCGGTGATTCGCTGAGACCGAAGAAAAGGCCGGTCGAACCGGAAAGTTTCTGCAGCGTGCCGAAGATCGCGAGCAGCAGAGCGTTGAGCGCGAGCACCAGCAGTAAGCGACGCAGCGCGAAACGGTGGCGCACGAAGAGCACCAAGTTGAAGCAGGAGAGATAGACGCCGTTAAAGAACAGCAGCGCCTCCAGCGACCGGTCGGGCCGGGCGGAACTCGGGAGGAATGCATGGCGCGGCTCTCCGCGCGTATAGAACGTCGACGCATCAAACGTGAGTTCGCGAAAGCTCGGATTGAACAGACTGGCGATCACCAATGCGTCGAAGAGAAATAGCGGCCAGAGCCAGCGAAAGGGTCGGGGAATCCGCCTCTCATTTTCTCCGGTCGCGCGGCGACGAAGCGCCACCCCGGTGATGAGGATGCCGACGCCAGCAAGCACATCGACGGCGAGCCGCGACCAGCCCACGTTTCCACCGAAGGCCCAGGCGCTGAAGACGACGAGTCCGGCCACGTGCCACAGCGTGATCGTCTCCATCAGACCCAACGGCGGGCGGGAAGCAGGGGAGTCTGCAGAGGGGTAGGTAGAATCGATCGTCACGTGAGGATCGCCGTGGGGGTGGACCGCAACTCACCGTAGAACGCGCCAAGAGTTCGAGCGGTGACCTGCCAGGAGAAGTCGCGCACGACGAGCCTGGCGGCATTCGCTCCGTATTCAGATAGTTGATGCGCCGGTCGGGCTGCGACCGCCCGGAGCGCGTCACCGTAGTTGGCCCAGGGCACGCACCATCCAGCGGATTCTCGCTCGAGGAATCGCCACGGCGTGCCATCGGTCACGAGCGGAGGCACGCTGTGGGCCATTGCCTCGGCGACGACCAACCCGAAGTTCTCGTTGTGGGACGGAAGGAGAAAGAGCGAGGCGATGGCGTAGGGAGGGGGACGATTCTCTCCGCTAAAGACGCGCACGCGACCGGATCCGGAGCAGCGGTGCACGTAGCTCTCGAGTTGGTCGACGCTGTATTCCTGTGGCATGCCCACGAGGAGCAGAATCCAATCCTCCGGCGCGGTCGCGAGCCAAAGGTCGATGAGTTCGATCACCCGCTTTTTGCGATGGAAGCGAGAGTAGAATAGCGCCGTGCGGTGTTGTTTCACCGCAGGACAAAGCCGATGCCAATAAGCACGGCTTTCTTCGACTTCGCGCGTCGTTGGCGAAGTGACGCCATTGGGGGCGACACAAATCGGCTGTTCGAAACCCAGTGCACGAATCTCGTCGCGCTCCTCCGGGCTGGTGGCGTGCCAGCCTGCCGCACGTTTGAGCGCGTGCGGATGCAGCAGGCGTTCTGCAATCACTTTCTGGATACGGCGGTGACGCCATGCCCAGTGACTCATCATGCCGCGAGGGGAAATCACGTGCGGACGGCGGAGACGCGCGGCCACGACGTCCGCGTGATGGAGCGCGCGCAACCAGAGCCCATGACTGTGGAGGATGTCGGGTGAGAATTGCGTGAGCGCCTGTGGCAGTCCCGGAGCGAGACAAAGGGATTCCGGCCAGCCGCGCGGTCCGGTGTGGACCGGACACGACGTGTGCTCATCGATCGAAGCGGGCACAGCGCCGGTGGTGAACAACGTGACCTCATGTTCCGCGCTCTGCGCTTGGGCGAGCCGCGGCACGGACACACTTGGCCCGCCGTGGCGGGTCTCCAAGCTGGGGACGATCTGCGCGACTTTCATCCAAAGCGCACCCAGCCGTAGGCCTGCGCGTGGGTGGTGATAAGGGTCAGCGATGACTGAATCGCCGTGAGCGCCAAAAAGGGCAGCCGGCGAACGGGGGTGGATGGATTGGCTCGGAGGACCAACGCCAGCCAACAGATCAGAAAGACCAAGGTCGTTGGTTCGAAGTAACGGTGAAAGATGAGTCGATTCGCACAGGTCGTAGCTGCCCACGCCGCGAACGCCATACACCAAAGTTCCGCTGTTGGCCGGGCCGCGTGCTCTGAGAGGCGCCGGGCGAGCGCGCCGAAGAGGCCAAATCCGAACGGCACGCACACTAGGAAGAGCAAGGAAACCGAGCCGAACACGGGTAGCCGCGCTGCCAGGTTCCACCAGTAACCGCCCCAGTGACCGGTCTCGAAGTTGGGAGCACTGTTTCCAAGGACAACAAGCGCCAGGCCAGCCAGCATCAACCCGCGAACGAGAGGCGACCGCAGGTCGTTTCGCAGTTCCTCTCTCGTGCAGAGGGCCGCATAGAATGGCGCACCCAAGGTGAGCAGAACGAGTGCGAGGTAGAGCAGCGAGGTGACCGTGATCCCGTTCGTCGCATATTGCTCTGCGCGCCAGATCGGCGGAACTAGACCGCGCCATGCGGCTATGAGAACCCCGAGCGGCACGATGGGCAGAAGCCAAGCAGCAAGGCGCGCACTTCGGCGGGGTTTCCCGCGATCGCGCCAGATGCTCCAAAGGGCCGGCGCGGTGATCCAGATCGCGGTTTGCCGCACCGTCACGGCCAGTGCGGTGGCGACCGCTGCGGTCCAGTGAGATCTCACCTGCGATTGGAAAAATAGAGCGGCCAATGCGATCGAGACGAAGAGAAGAGCGGCATTGTCAGTGACCACGAAGCCGGACGACTTGACGAAGAAATTGCTCAGAGTGAGCGGGGCCAAAGCCCACAGGGCGTGGGGATGTCCGCTGGAACGGAGGACTCGCCACCCCACCGCGAGCACGCCGGCACTGACCAGCCAGGTCAGACTCCGTAGTTTCCATACTTCCGCCCCGGTAATCTGGGAGACGCCCGCCAAGAGATACGGGTAGCCAGGTGCCGTGGCGGAGCGGCTGTCGGCAACCAGATCAAGCGACGGCCATTTGCCCCGGAGTTGTTCCACTGCAGGCAGGTAGTAGGCTGCTTCGTCGGCCGAGAGGTTGGAGCTGTGGCCCGACCAAATGAGCGGGGTGCCAAGGATCGCGAAACCAAAAAACCACGGCAGGAACTCGCGCCAACGCACGATTCCTTTGCGGGACGAGTCGATGGTCATTGCGGCCCGACGCGATCCTTGATCGCACGGCAAGGCTGGCCCACGCAGACCTTTCGTGCTGGCAAATCGCGCACGACGACCGAACGTGCGCCCACCACGGTGAGTTCGCCGATGCGCACGCCGGGGCCGACGAACACATCCGCCCCAACCCAGGCGTTCTCGCCGACCACGATTGGAGCCGTGACGAGCGGCATATCCCAGCGATTGAAGTCGTGCGTGCCGGCGCAGAGGTGGACATTTTGGCTGATGTTCGCGCCTCGTTCCAACGTGATGTGGCCTAGGTTGTAGATCATGACGTTCCGCCCGACCATCGAGCGCGGGGCTAGCGTGAGGCGCCATGGATACACGACGCGCACGGTCGGAAACACCACTACTTGGGACGGCAGCGGGATGTTTGCGCCGAACCATTTCAGCAGGCGCGCGCGAAACGTATGAACCGGACGCGGACTCCAGCGGAAGATCGTCGCTTGAACGAAGGCCCATAAGAAACGCAGCAGCACTTCGCGGCGCGGATCTGGAGTTACGCAGCCTTGACCAAGATACGGAGGTTCGTGCGACATGCGGAAGCGATTACGGCGGAGAGAAGCCAGCTACTTCAATCGTGAAAACTCCTCAAGGAGTCGGTCTGCCATTCGCGGGAAGTCATAACGCTGCACTTCGGCTTTCGCCTTCGTGGCGAGAGACTCACGGAGTGCATGATCCTTTATCAATGCAGCAAGCGTGCCCGCCAGCTTCTGTGCCGCATCCGGACCGCGATGATCGAACACCGCCCCGTTGTAGTCGGGTTTCACAAAGTCCTTGAAGCATGACAGCGCGGACACGACCGGCACGGCCCCGGCGGCCATCGCCTCGGCGACGGCCACGCCAAAAGTTTCTCCGCGTTCTGCGAGGCTCGGGTAGCAGAAGAGATCGATTTCGCGATAGCGCCGGGCAAGCGCTTCAGCGTCAAACGCGGCCGGCAAGATGTCGAAACGATCACTCGGTAGGGCGCGCTCGAGGAGATGTCGCAGTTTAGCGAGGAATTCCGGTCCTGAGCCGCCGCGGGAAATCTCTGACGGCCCGCTGATGACGAGCCGCCACGGCGGCAGATCCGATTGGTTCGCGAGCAAGCCAGCCGCCGCAGCCAGGAGATCCAGGCCCTTCTCCTCGTGCAGGCGGCCCACATAGCCCAGCGTCACTGGTGCGTCCTCGGCGGCAGACCGAGGGACGTCGAGCTGTGTGCAGGCGATTGGATAGCCGACAACAACGCTGTGTCGCGCGAGCTTCGGGTTCTCGCGTTGAATCGCCTCGGCGACCGGCGAACTGACCGCGAGCACATGATCGATGTTACGGTAGAAACGATATTGTCCTTTCGGCGAGCGTCCGGTCATCACCGCGATCCGTCCAGCGCGCTTGCGTATCCAACCCAGCAATACGGGGAGCGTGATGCAGTTGACGATCGTCAAGTCAGCGGCGGGCAGGCGACGCCACACCCGCCAACTCCAGCGCGCATCCCGCCAGAGATTTCGGCGAAGACTGGCGGTGTGATCGAACCCCGGCAGCCGGATATGGCGCACGCCGGCGATTGTCTCGTGGTCGGGCCATTCCTGCCACGATCGGGAGATCACGGTGACCTCGTGTCCGCGAGCGGCGAACTCACGGGCAAGTCCGTGCCATGATTTCTCCGTGGCGCCTCCGGCTGCCGGGGGCATGGGGAGAAAGAAACCCATGACGATCGTGATCCTCATGGCGTCACACGTGGATGAACGAAGGCGAGCGCCTGAAGCAAGCCGGTCGTGCTTGCGGCGTAGGTGTATCCAGAGATCCGTGACGCAACATGGGGCTTCATGGCGTCGAGATCGGCCTCGCAGGCCCGAGCCAACGCATCCCTCAAGCCGTTGAAATCATCGGCGGAGAAAACCCATCCCGATTGCCCGTCAGTCACTAAATCGCGCTGACATCCGACTCGATCGCTCACGAGGCAGGGGCGTGCCATGTGCATGGCTTCGTTGATCGCGAGGCCCCAGGTTTCATAGAGGCCACGGGAGGGTAGCGCGAAAACATCGGCCATGAGATAGCGCGATGGCATTTCGCTTTGATTGGCGAACGGAAGAAAATGAACACGTCCCCGCGGCGCGCTTTGTGCGATCGTCTTCAGCTGGTCGCGCTCCTCACCGTCGCCCACAAAAACGAGCGCGGTTTTCGGGCGATTGAGCGCGAGGAAGGCCTGCAGTAGTTCGCGCGGCTGTTTTGCAGGGACCCATTTGCCGGCGAAAAGGAAAACGCGGGTCTCGGCATCAAGGCCAAGTTGTTGGCGCAATTGCGCGGCCTCCCGGATCGTGGGTTCGTCCCTTGGGTTGAAGCGCGAGTCGTCCACTGCG
>JAEYQF010000238.1 GCA_023410155.1 Verrucomicrobiota bacterium
GCGATGCACCGCGACCTCATGGAGCAGGTTCGCGTGCGGATGCATCACCCCTTTCGGCCGGCCCGTGCTGCCGGAAGTATAGCTGATGTAGGCGAAGTCGTCCGCGCGAACCGCCGCCGCTGGCGGCGCATCCTCCCCCGCTCCCCGCGACCACGAGATCCGCTCCACCGCGACTCCTCCCAATCCGCGCGCGGCCGCCTCCCCTGCGTCGTCGCTCAACACGATTCCGATCGCCCCATCGTCGGCGATGTCGCGGAGCCGCCCCGAGGGGAACACCGGATCGAGCACAACGTAGAAACGACCCGCGCGCAGCACGCCGAGCATCGCGGCGATGGCATCAACAGGGTCCGTGAAGTGCAGCCCTACCCCGCCGTCACCTCGCGGTTGCGCCGCCAACGTCGCGTGCACGTGCGCCGCACGGCGGGCGAGCTCGGCGTAGCTGATCTCGCCGCCGAGGCTGACGATCGCCGGGCGGGCTGCGTGGACGTCGGCTACTCGGGAAAAAACTTCGAACACACTCTGGCTGGTCTCTCGCCGCATCGCTGCGAGCGAGTCCGCGTCCGGCTGCAATCGACTGGGGAGTGCGGGATCGATGCGTTCAGCAAGTGACGTCCCTCACGAACGGGCAAGCCCGGGTGCGCGCGCGGATATTCGAGTCGATTCCGCGCCAATCGTGGTTTCAATGGCCGCTCACATGCAGCCCCTCCGCAAAATCGCCTTCGTCGTCAACGAGGAGAAAACCGGTGCGCCCGAACTCGCCGCCGAGCTGATGGCAGTCGCGAAGAAGGCGGGCGCAGCCCTCAAGCGGAGCGCCCGGTTTCCGCTGCCGCGGAACTTCCTGAAGGGATTCGACGCCTGCTGCGTCATCGGCGGAGACGGCACGTTGCTCGGCGTCGCGCGCGAAGCCGCGCAACACCAGGTGCCGATCATCGGGGTGAATCGAGGCAGCCTCGGTTTTCTCACCACGTTTTCCGCCGATGAAGCGCGCGCACACTTCTGCGAGTTGATCGAAGGACAGTTTCACGTGGCGCATCGCTCCCTGCTCCAGTGCTCCACCGGGCCCGGCTCCTGCGACCTGGCGCTCAACGACGTTCTGATCAAGAACGAGGCCAACTCGCGGCTCATCCACCTCGAGGTCCACGCCGACGACGAACTCGTCACCGACTACAGTTGCGACGGACTCATCTTTTCCACGCCCACGGGATCGACTGCGTATAACCTTTCCGCCGGCGGACCGTTGATTCACCCGGATGCCGACGTGATCGCGATGACCCCGATCTGTCCGCACACGCTCAGCAACCGCTCGATCATTTTCCGCTCCGACGTTTGCCTGCGCGTCTCCAACTGCTCCGACGACAGCCGGCTGCTCGTGGCGATCGACGGTCAACGCAATCTCAAGGTTGGCGTCGGTTCACCGATCGAGATCACCGTGTCGGATCTGAAACTGCCGCTCGCGCAACGACTCGACTACTCCCACTTCTCCGTCGTGCGCACGAAATTGAAGTGGAGCGGCGGGCTCACCCAGCGCTCGATCTGATCCGCACTCGGCCGAGCATCGGAGATCGCTCGTCCATGAAAAAAGCCCCGGCGGTCTGCCGGGGCTGAAAGGTGAAACGATAAACGCAGGAACTTAGTTCGCCTTCTCCGCCGGCGCACCGGCCTTGGGCGCATCCTCGTCGTCGTCTTCATCCTGATCGTCGACCTTCTGCCCAGCCTCCTTCTTGGCTTTGCGCTCCTCACGCTTCTTCGCCTTGTCGGCTTCCCACTGGGCTTTCTCTTCGTCGTTCAACTGACCGTCGCCGTCCTTGTCGTATTTCTTCAGAATACGCGGACCGACTTTCTTTTCCTTCTTCGGCTTCTCGGCTTTCTCAGCGGCAATCGTGGCGGGAACTGCAAACGCGCAAACCAGCGCGAGCAGGCAGACTGACAAGATGAAGCGGGACGTTTTCATGGCGCGGCGACCATGGTGTTCCCCGGAACAGTTGGCCAGCTTGAAGCCGTCGACCGCCCGGCCCTCCGCTGCCCTCGTCCGGTGCAGCCGAACAAGCGACGCGTCATCTCCTCGCGCAAGACTCCGCCCCGTATGACACGTTTGGCCACGACCCGGCGCCGTGTGCGGCTCGAGTCGCGCCCGTGTGCGGACCGGGTCGGGAGTAAGTCCGCACCGTGTCGCAACAACATCCAGCGCGAGTCGAGCTTGACCACGGCTCGAGTCGCGCCACTCAGCGGGCCGCGCTCTCGAGCAGGCCGGCAAGTTCCACCGCGATCCGGTCGAGTCGTTTGTAGCGAAGCATCGCCTCAGGCATCGAACGCAGCGCACGCGCCAGACCGAGTGGAGCGGAGCCGTGATGCGCGACGTCATCGAGCCGGTGATTCGCGATTCGGATGCCAAACACCACGCCCCGCGATTCCGGGAGCGCGAGTAACGCCTGATGTTCCAACCGCAACCAGAGTCGGTCGAGCGCGAGGGGCGATGCCGGCGCGGGCACGTGTCGCGCCGGGTGGTGATTCAGTTCGTCGTTTGCCGCGAGTCCCCAGTTGTCGCGGAAAAACGCGACGCCTGGTTTCAGCTTCGCGAGAAACTGATGGATCGGAGGCCCGAGCGCGGCGTTGAGGCCGGGCACCACGCCGTGGATGAAGTCCATCGTGTGTCCGAGTTTCTCCTCGAGCGCCCAACCGCTCGGAAAACACAGCGCGCCGCCGCGCAAGCGGAAGTGGCCCTGAGCATCGGGCGAAAGAAACAGCAAATCCGGCTCAAGCGCGCGGCCGAGTTGATCCAATTGTTCGCGGGGGCAGGCGGCGTCGCTGATGGACGCCGCATTCCACGAGCGCACGAGCGCGGCGAACTCCGCGATGACCGGCTCGCCCTCGCTCAACAGCCCGGCGTAGCGCGACGGGTTTTCCGCGAGCCAGTGTGCGCGTTCGCGGAGCACGGCGCCGGTCATCTCACGCTCAAGAAAAAAGTCGCGCGCATCGCCGCGCTTGAGCGTGAGGTGAAAACGAAAGTCCTCGTCGGGGAAGAGACTCGCGAGCGAGGAATTCATCGTGGTCACGGCCGGACCACGAGCTGCGTGCGCTGCTCCGGGTGGAAATACTTCTGCGCAAACGCCGCGAGGTCCGCGATCGTCACGGCGTCGATGCGCGCGTCGTAGTTTTTCCAGTCATTGAGCGGCTGGCCCTGCAGGACGTTGAGCGCGGCCTGCATGGCGCGTGCGGAGTTGGTTTGCAGACTCTGGCGGCGACCGGCTTTCAGGCGGGCGGCACAGCGCGCGAGCTCGACCGGCTCGACCTCGCCGCGCTGCACGCGGGCGATCTCGGCCTCGATCTCTGCGAGGACCTCGTTCTCGCGACCGGGCTGCGTGCCCGCGAAGAAGTAGAACATGCCCGTTTGGAGCCCGATGATGCGGCCGGAGCGAACGAAGTAGGCCAAGCCTTTCTCTTCGCGCACGCGTTCGAACAGCCGTGACGCCATGCCGCTGAAGAGCTCGTCGGCCACCTCGCCAGCGTAGAAGTCCTCCGCGGCAACAGCCGTGCCGCGGAAAGCCTGGGCGACCACCGCTTGCTCGCGCGGTTGCTTCTCCACGAAGTCGCCCGCCTCGGCCGGCAGCAATTTGCGGTCCGCGGTTGCGGAGGGCACCGGCGCGGCGCGCTTGGGCAGTTTCTGCAGGATCGCCTTCAGTTTCGGCGCGAGCTTCTTCGGCTCGAAATCGCCGGCGACCGCGAGCACGACATTGGGGCCCACGGCCAGCGAGCGATGCAGCGCGGCGAGATCCTTGGCGGTGAGGGCCGCGACCCCGGCTTCGTCGCCGCTGGCGTCCAAGGCCAGTGGATACGTGCCGAAGAATTTTTTCCGGAGGAGCTTGCGTGCGTAGGTGACCACGTCGTCGTCGTCCTGCTTGAGTCCGGCGAGCTGCGCGTCGCGTTCGAGCGCGAGCGTCGCCGGCTTGAAAGCCGGGGCGAGCAGCGCCTCCGAGAGGACCGACAGGGCGCGATCCAGGTTGGGCGGCAGCACCTCGACGGCGAAGCCGAGGCTGTTGTTGCCGGAGAAGGCGTGGAACGATCCGCCGACACTCTCGATGAACTCGGCGACGGCGGCCGCACTGCGGCGGCGCGTGTCCTTCGTGAGCATCGTGGCGAGCAGCGCAGTGGCCCCGCGTTTGCCCACCGGTTCGAAGAGCGGCCCGCCCTGCAGGACCACGCGCAGGTGGACATTGGGAAGGCGCGGCTCGCGCTGGAGCAGTAGACGCGCGCCGTTCGAGAGCGTGATTTGCTCGAAGTCCTTCGCGGACGACGTGCGGGCTTCGGTGGTGGAGAGTTTCGGTGCAGCGGCCGTGGGATTGAGCGAGACCGACGTGATCCGCGATGGCACCAGATACTGCTTCGCGACGCGGCGCAGCTCCGCCGGTGTGACGCGACTCAGACGCTCGAAGTAGGCGCGGCTATGATCGAGGTCCCCGACGACGACCTCGGCGGCGCCGAGGCGCGAGGCCTGGCCGCTCATCGTCTTGCGGGAGTTGATCTCGCCGACGACGAGCTGGCGGATTGCTTTCTTGAGTTGCGCGGGCGTGAAGCCGCGCGTGGCAGCACGCTCGAGCGTGCGCTGCACGAGGTCGGTGGCCGCCTGGCGCTTGTCGGCGTCGCTCGTGAAGCCGATGAAGAACAAACCGCTCGAGCCCGGATTCCAACTCGACGCATCGATCGTGTGCACGAGACCCGCCTTTTCTCGCACCTCCTGCCAAAGCACGGAGCTGTCGCCGCTGCCGAGAATGGTCGCGAGCAGGTCCAGCACAGGCGCGTCTTCGTGCGTGAGACCGGGGATGGGCCATGTGAGCGCGGCGCGGGAGACTTCGACGTCTTCGTAACGGTGCTCGGCCCGCGGGGCGAGTTGTAGGGATTCTTCCGGCACCAACACAGGCGCGAGCCGCACGCGCGGTGCAGCGCCAAAATGCTCGGTCACGGAGGCAAGCGTCTGCGCCGGGTCGATATCGCCGACGATGACCACCACCAGATTGTTCGGCACGTAGCGCGCGCGGTAGTAGTTGACCAGGTCGTCGCGGGTGATCGCGGAAAAGACGTCTTGATGGCCGATGATCGGCTGGCGGTAGGGGTGCTCGCGAAAAGCGGTGGAAAAGAGCGTATCCCACAGTCGGTTGTCCGGATCGTCGCGCGTCATCGCGATCTCGCGGAGGATGACGTCCTTCTCCTTCGCGCACTCGTCAGCCGGCAGCGTCGAATGCAGAACGGCATCGGCAAGCAGGTCGACGGCGACGCCCGTGTGTTCGCTCGGCAGGTCGATGTAGTAGACGGTGCGGTCGAAGGTCGTGTAGGCGTTGATGTAGCCGCCATGCGCCTGGACTGTGGCAGAGATCTCGCGGCCGGCGCGGCGTTCGGTGCCTTTGAAAAGCATGTGCTCGAGATAGTGCGAGAGTCCGGCGCCGAGATGAGAGCTCTCGTGAATGCTGCCGGTTTTCACCCACACTTGCACGGAGGCGAGCGCGGCGGAGCGGTCGGGCTTGAGGATGACCGTGAGACCGTTGGGCAGAACGGTGCGTTGAACGGGCTCGTGCCAGAAGGCTTCGAGCAGACGGAGATCCGCCGAAGCGGAAGCGGCTTTGGGCATGAAGGCGGGAGCGTCGGTCAGGTGGAGCCGACGATTTCGGTGCTGGACGGACCCTTGCGCGGATGCGCCGGCAAGAACGGTTTCACGAACGCGTCTTCGAACGAGTAGAGGTCCGCGAAGTCTTCGCGGCGGTCGTTCTCCGTTTTGCTGAAAACATTATACTCGATCAGATTGAAAACGATGTCGCCGAAGTCCGAGCACCGGCGCACGCCCCAGGCGTTGAGCACGGTTTTCGTGAGCGGACCAAATTGATCGAGCGCGTAAACGCGCAGGCCCTCGAGCAACTCGGGACCGGAAACGTGCCGCGACCGTCCCGCCCGCGTGCCGTCCTTCTTCTTCAGCTCCTTCACCGTCTGGTCCAGACCGAGCCGGATGAAGTCGTAAGCCTTGCGGTCGAAACGTGGGTCTTCTTTGCAAATGAGCTCTACGATGCCGTCGAAATCCGGGTCCTGCATAGTTGGTCCGGGCGAGTAAACACACGAGCCGGACACGCGCAACTAGCAAGCCACCCGTCCGCATCAACTGCGGACCGTTCAGGGTAATACCTGATGCAAATGAATGCATATTCCCTCGTGCAATCCGGCGGCGCGAACACGATGAAGGGATGGTCGCTTCCAATCACACAGCTCACCCGATGAGTGATGCCGCCGCAACGAGCGCCGCATCCGACTCACCGCTCAATCTCGCCTGCGCGCGCCTGAAGTCCGCCGGCCTGCGCATCACGCAGCCGCGCATCGCCATCCTCGGCGCCCTCATCGCGCGCGGCCAGCCCACCAGCATCGAGAACCTCCACGCCGACCTGAAGGACGGCGCGTGCGATCTCGTCACGGTTTACCGCTGCCTGGCGGCGTTCGAGCAGATCGGTCTGGTGAAGCGCTCGTTCTACCACAACGGCACCGCCCTCTATACGATCAATCTCGGCTCCTCCAACGCCTACCACGTCGTCTGCAAGGAGACGGATCAGGTCACGCAGATCGACGAGGAATCCACCGCGCTACTGCGCGCCGCCGTGGAGTCCATCGAACAGATGCTGAAGGCCCGCGGCTACACCGACGTCACGCACGTCGTCGAGTTCTTCGCCGTCGCGCCCAAGACCCGCTGAGCGAGCCTCGGACAAGTGCAAAAACGCGAAACGCGGCCCGGAAACGGTCCGCGTTTTTTGTGCGTTCAATCGACGGAGTTCGGTAGGGACGCCCCTCGGTCGGCGTCCGCTCACGCCCGCGCCGTGCCCAACGCCGCGCGGTAGTTGGCGGAAACCTCGTCCCAGTTCACCACTTCCCAAAACGCCGCGATGTAGTCCGCCCGACGGTTCTGATATTTCAGGTAATAAGCATGCTCCCACACATCGAGGCCCAGCAGGGGTGTGGCGCCTTCCATGAGCGGCGAGTCCTGGTTCGCCGTCGAGTGCACCGTGAGCACGCCGCCCTTCAAGCTCAGCCACGCCCATCCACTGCCGAACTGCTTCGCTCCCGCTTCGGCGAACTTCGCCTTGAAGGCATCGAACGAACCGAAGCTCTGCGTGAGCGCGTCGCCGAGTTCACCGCGCGGCGCGCCACCACCGTTCGGGCCGATCACGCGCCAGAACAGCGCGTGATTCACATGCCCGCCGACGTTGTTGCGCACGGTCGTGCGGATCGACTCCGGCACCGCAGCGAGATCAGCGAGCAGCGCCTCGGCGGTTTTCGTCTTCAGCGCAGCGTGCGACTCCAGAGCCTTATTCGCGTTGGTGATGTAGGCCTGGTGATGCTTCGTGTGGTGAATCTCCATCGTGCGCGCGTCGATATGCGGCTCGAGGGCGTCGTAAGCATAGGCGAGCTTCGGTAGCGCAAACGGCTGCGGCGTGGCTCCCCACCCCGCGCGCGCGGTCCCTCCCGCACTCTCCGCGAACAACGTCGCGCCCGGCAGCTGCGCGAGTCCGACGAGCGCCGCACCGGCGCCGAGCGTTTTCAACATGTCACGACGAGAAAGAGCGTGGGGCGAGTTCATGCGCGAACCTAACACGCTGCCTCGCACGCGCAAGTGACGGACGTAACATGATGCAGCGCTTGCCAACGGCGCAGCTCGTCACGAATTTCCGCGCATGCCCCACTCCTTCACCCGCCGCGATGCCCTGCGCGCGATGGCCGGCGCCGCCGCTGTCGCCACGCTCACCCGTTTTTCCACCTCCCAAGCCGTTGCCGCGACGACCACGGCCACGGCATCGCGCTCATCTTCCAGCGGCTCGTTCCGCCACTCGGTCTGCAAATGGTGCTACGGGAAATGGGACCTCGAAGATTTCGCCAAGCAGGGTCGCAGCCTCGGCCTCGATTCCATCGAACTGCTCGGCCCCGACGAATGGCCGATCGTGCAAAAACACGGGCTCACTTGCGGCATGGCCAATGGCGTGACGACCATCCCGGACGGCTTCAATCGCCTCGATCTCCACGCGAAACTCGTCCCCGGCATGATCGAGCGCATCAAACAATGCGCCGACGCCGGCCTCGAAAACGTCATCGTTTTTTCCGGCAATCGAAACGGCATGTCCGACGAGCAGGGGCTCGAAAACTGCGTGGTCGGCCTGAAGCAGATCGCGAGCGCCGCCGAGAAACACCGCGTCACCGTGTGCATGGAGTTGCTCAACTCGCGTGTGAACCATCCCGACTACATGTGCGACCGCACACCGTGGGGCGTGGAGCTCGTGAAGCGCGTCGGCTC
The DNA here is from genome assembly GCA_023410155.1 of Verrucomicrobiota bacterium. Lineage (GTDB taxonomy): Bacteria > Verrucomicrobiota > Verrucomicrobiia > Opitutales > Opitutaceae > Opitutus. The sequence goes on from JAEYQF010000238.1 coordinate 8,315, forward strand.
CGAGCGCATCAAGCTCCTCTACGACATCTACCACATGCAAATCATGGAGGGCGACGTCATCCGCACGATTCAGCAGAACCACGCCTACATCGGCCACTATCACACCGCAGGCAATCCGGGTCGCAACGAGTTCGGTCCCTCCGACGTGCAGGAGCTCAACTACCCCGCGATCATGCGCGCGATCAAAGCGACCGGCTTCAAGGGCTTCGTCGGCCAGGAATTCGTGCCCACCCGCGACCCCGCCGCTGCGCTGAAGGAAGCGATCCAGATCTGCTCAGTCTGATCGGCGGAGTTTTCGAACCACAGGGACACACAGGACACAGGGAGCCGAACGCCCGCGGTTATCCTTAATCTGTCCCTGTGACTCTGTGCCTCAGTGGTTCGTCGTCCCCGTCGGCCCTATCGTCCTAGATTCAACTGCTCCCGCGCCGCCGCAGTGAGCATTTCGGGCGTCCATTGCGGCTCCCACACGAGATC
>JAEYQF010000265.1 GCA_023410155.1 Verrucomicrobiota bacterium
CGACGTAGGCCGCGGAGTAGTCGGGGTCCGGATTCATCGCGTCGGAGCCGTCGAGCGACAGCGACGTCGGGAAGCGCACATCGAGCACGCGCAGGTCGGTGATTTTCCCGGAGTGATTCACGACGGCGGAGACGTGCGAACGCTCACTTCCCGGTGCTCCAGCCCCCGTCGATCAGGAGTGTGCTGCCCGTCACCATGGCCGACTCGTCAGCCGCGAGGTAAAGCGCAGTCGCCGCAATCTCCTCCGGCTGCGCCATGCGACCGGTGAGCTGCGTGGAGGACATCTCGCGATACGCTTTCGCCGGATCGGGATACTCGGCGATGCGCGCTTTCACGAAGGGCGTCTCCACCCGACCGGGACAGATCGCGTTGAACCGCACGCCAGCGTGGGAGTAATCCAACGCCAGCGACTTGGTGAGGCCGACCACCGCGTGTTTCGTCACGGTGTAGGCGAGCCGATCCCGCACCGCGATCACGCCCGCAATCGAAGCGAGATTGATCACGCTGCCGCGACCGCGCTCGAGCATCCCCGGCACAAAGCCCCGGCAAAGATTGAATGGTCCGCGAACGTTCACCGCGTGCAGGCGATCAAGGTCGGCCGCGGCGGTCTCCAGCAAACCACCGACGTGGCCGACGCCGGCATTGTTCACCAGCACATCGATCGCAGGGAGGCGCCGCACCAGCACCTCGACCGCGGCCGGATCGCTCACATCGAGTTCGGCAAACTCGGCCCGTCCACCCGCGTCCCGAATCGCCGCGACGCTGGCGTGGCCGCCGTCCGCGTTTCGATCCGCCACCCACACGGTCGCGCCGCGGGCGGCGAACAGCATCGCGATCGCCTGACCGATTCCGGAACCCGCACCGGTCACGAGGGCGACTTTCTGGTCGAGACGAAACATGGGTATCAGGAAAGGCGATACACGCGACGAGCGTTGCCGTGGAAAACGGCGTCGAGGTCAGGGGCGGACAGAGCGGAAAGCAGTTCGCGGGCGGCGTCGAGCCAGCGCCCGTAGCCTCCGGCGAGCTTCACCACCGGCCAGTCGCTGCCAAACAGCAGGCGCGACGGGCCGAAGCACTCGCGCACCCTGTCCACCACGGGACGCAACTGCGCGGGCGTCCAAGCGGCGTGATCGGCCTCGGTGACGAGGCCGGAGATCTTGCAGACGACATTGGGCAACGCTGCGACCTTGCCGATGTCGCGCTCCCACGCACCCAACTCGCCGCCTGCGATGGGCGGTTTGCCGGCATGATCGAGAACAAACGAAACTTCCGGGCACCGGTGCACGAGTTCCGCGACCGCGGGCAACTGGTGCGCGCGGCAACAAAGATCGAAGCTCAAACCCCGGGAAGCCAGCGCCTGCACGCCGGCAACGAACTCCGGGCGACGACAGAATCCCGGCTCTTTCTCCCCTTGAATGAGGTGCCGCACGCCGCGCACGAGAGGGCGCTGGGAAAGACGATCGAGGTGGACCAGCGTCTCGGCACCGACATCCATGCGCGCATGGGCCACGATTCCGCCGATCCGCGATTCGTGGCGAGCCAGTTGCTCGATCCAGGAAACTTCGTCGAGCGATTGCGCCGCATCGCAGTCGGCCTGGACAAACACCAACCGCTCGGGTCGATCCGCCCTCAGCTCCGAGTCGAGATGCTCCGGGGTGTGAGTCGTCTGGATGCTCGGCACCTCCGCGAGCCAAGCGTAGTTCAACCGCGCCGGGTCCCAGAAATGCACGTGCGAGTCGATGTAACGGAAGCTCATCGTGTCGGCTAAGCTTGTGCCCCGCTCGTCACCGCCCGGTCGAAATGCACGTATCCACCGTCCACATACAAGATCTGGCCGGTCGTGTGGGACGAGCGCGGCGAAGCGACAAACACCACGGTGGCGGCAATCTCCTCCGCCGTGGTCATGCGGTGCTCCAGCGGAATGGTCTCACGGATCTTTCTCAGCGAGGCCGCGGGATCCCGGCGCTGGCTGATCCAACGCTCGTATTGCGGCGTCATGACCTCGGCGGGAATCACGCAGTTCACGCGGATTCCGTGCGGTGCGAGATCGAGCGCCCACTCGCGCGTGAGACCGTTCATCGCGCCCTTGGCAGCCACGTAGCCACTCGTGCCACCCTGGCCGGTCACCGCGCATTTGGTGCCGATGTTCACGATCGTGCCGCGGGTGGCGATGAGACTGTCCAGCGCCGCCTGCACGAGCACGAAGCACGGCACGATATTCTTTTCGAGCGACTCGCGAAACGCCGATACCGGCGCGCGCAGCCCCACACCGTCGTTCACGCCCGCGTTGTTCACCACGCAATCGATACGTCCGAAACGCTGCTGCACGGCCGCGACGGCCGATCGCACGGCCACTTCACTGGTCAACTCGCAGGAGAATGCGGCCGCCTTCTGGCTTTTTGCCGCAAGCTCCGCGACCAAGGCGTCCGCTTCTCCGGGATTGCGCCCGAGAATGCAGGCAATCGCGCCTTCAGCGGCAAACGCCCGGGTGATGGCCGCGCCGATGCCTTTGGCGCCGCCGGTGATGAGCACGACCTTGTCGGCTAGTTCGAGATTCATGAGGGGTGTGGGGGAATCGCATCCGAAGCGGGCGGGGGATGCGCGGGATGCACAAATCTAGCACCCCGTCGCATTCTCCTCCATGCATAAACTGCGCTCCGGCATGGATAATCTTGCCGCATGCTTCGGCATCGCGAGAGTCGCGCCCATGCCCCGCGTCCGCCGCCCCGCCCTGTCGCAGCCGCCGATTCTGGCGAGCCAGGTCACGGCTTCGCGGTATTTCTTCCTCGAGCAACATGGCGCGTCGCGAGCTCCGCTTGCGCTCCTCTATGGTGGCTTCGAGCAATGCCGTCCGGATTTTCTCGTGCGCCGTGATGGGTTCCCTTGCGCGGTCCTCGAGTTCGTGGCCAGCGGACGCGGGCGGGTGACGATTGACGGTGTGGCCGCATCTGTCCGTGCAGGGAGTGTGTTTTTCTACGACCGCAGCGCGCGCGTGGAGATCGAAGCAGACGCGATCGAACCGATGGCCAAATACTTCCTCTCGCTCGATGGCCGGGCGACCGCGGCGCGGCTTCGCCGACATGGCATCCCACGCAACGGCATCGCCCACGTGGCGTTCTTCCCCGAAGTGCAGGAAGTCCTCGAGAGCTTGCTGCGCGAGGGAGCGCGAACTCGCGCCACGCGCAGCGTGGTGTGTGCCGCGCTCTTCGAAGTGCTGCTGCTCAAGCTGCGCGAGTTGACCCACCTCGATCCCCCCGCACGCGAGGGAAGCGAGACGGCGTTTCTGCGGTGCAAATCCGCAATCGACGCTCAGCCTCGCGCGTTCACGCGGCTCGAAGACATCTCCCGCGCTGTCGGACTGGGACCGTCGCAACTCACGCGCCTGTTTCGCCGCTTTCAGGGCACGAGCCCCTACCACTACCTCCTGCATCGCAAGATGGCGCTTGCGGCCGAACGCCTCATGCAGCCGAACTGCCTGGTGAAGGAGGCGGCCGAATACGTCGGATTTTCCGATCCCTACCATTTCTCCCGCTGCTTCAAACAGGTGCACGGGATTTCTCCCCAACAGCTCCGCCGCAGCGCGGCCAGTTCCTGATTCACGGTCCCCATGCTCACCATCTCTCTCCGAAACCCAGGCCAGTTCACCGCCCTCGATCTGCCCGAACCCGAGCCCGCGTCCGAAGCCGCGATCGTTCGGGTGCATCGCATCGGAGTATGCGGCACCGACCTGCACGCGTTTGCCGGTCGCCAGCCTTTCTTCAACTACCCTCGCGTGCTCGGACACGAACTCGGCGTGGAGATTCTGCAGATCGGCGAAAACGACCGTGGTCTGCGCGTCGGTGATCGCTGCTCCGTCGAACCTTATCTCAACTGCGGCCGCTGCATCGCCTGCCGGCGCGGCAAACCCAATTGCTGCACCGCGCTCCAGGTTCTCGGCGTGCATGCTGACGGCGGGATGCGTCCGCGCATCTGCGTGCCCGTGCGAAAACTCCATCGGTCTACGAAGCTCGACTACGAGCAACTCGCGCTCGTCGAGACGCTCGCGATCGGCGCGCACGCGGTGGAGCGCGCCGCGCTCGCAGCCGACGATTTCGTGGTGGTCGTCGGCGCCGGACCGATCGGCCTCAGTGTGATCCAGTTTGCCCGCGTCTCAGGCGCAAAACTCGCCGTGATGGATGTGAGCGACACGCGTTTGGACTTCTGTCGCCAACAACTCGGCGTGGCCCACACGGTGAAAGCCGGCTCGGGCGCGATCGACGCGCTGAAGGACCTCGGCGGCGGCGATTTGCCGACCTGCGTGATCGACGCCACGGGATATCCCGCGTCGATGGCGGCGGCCTTCGAGCTGCCGGCGCACGGCGGCCGCATCGTTTTCGTCGGCCTCTTCCAAGGCGATCTCACCTTTAACGATCCGAACTTCCATCGTCGCGAACTCACGGTGATGGGCAGCCGCAACGCCCTGCCCGGCACGTTTTCGGAGGTGATCCGACTCGTGGAATCCGGCCAGATCGACACGCGGCCGTGGATCACACACCGCTTCGATCTGGCGGAGACGCCGACGGTTTTCCCACGCGACATCGCAGGCAATGCGGGCGTGCTGAAGGCGATGATTCGCGTGGGCGACTAATCCAAGATCAGCGCGATCTGCACGCCGGGGCCGTGCACGCCTTCGATCAAAATGCCTTCGACGTCGGCAGTCTTCGAGGGACCGGTGACCCACACGACATTTGGATCGGCCGGCATCGCGGCGAGGGCGGCGGCGATGCTCGGATGGATCTGCGACTTCCGCAGCACGGCCACGTGCACCCACGGCGCAAGCGCGCCGAGTCGCGTGGATGTCTCATGATCAGCGAGAATCAATGTGCCCGTCTCCGCGATTGCTCCGCTCGCGCGCGTGATGCCGAACGTGTAGTCGTCGATCCGCGTGCGATCGAACTCGCTCTCGACCGTGAACTCCGCGGAAAACTCCGCCGCGATCTCGCTCCACAACGACGGATCGCAGTAGCCGTGGCGCCAGCCGCGCTGGTCGAGCAACGCCACCAACTCCGCGACCGTGGCGCAGGTCGTGCCATTGACCGCACCGAGTCGGGACACGAAGAGAGCCAGGTCATCGCTCGTCGCGGCTGGAGTCGGGCCCGAAGCCAGCACGTCTCCCCCCCAATGCGGGAGCGGCGTGCGACGCGGCAGCGAAGCGAGCGCACCGCGGACGCGGGACAAAATGCCTTCGCGCGTGCTCATGCCTGACCTTTCCGCGCGCGGCGCTGACGCAGCCATTTTCTGAATTCGCCTCCGTGCCACTCGGGCAGCGTGCGTTTCTCCTCCCAGGCGCGCAGCGCGGCGATCGGGAGCAGCTGAGTGGGAAGGATATTGACCAGCTTGCCGCCCGTGAGCGCCGCGCGCCACGCGGTCGGTTGAGACGCGAGCAGCGCCCAGGCACCCATCGAGGGCGTCGCGGCCGACGCGAGCGCGACGTGATCGCGTTTTCCTTTTTCCCGCAGGCGCAGCAGCAGATCGGGAATGGGAATGTCCACTGGACACACCTCGTTGCACGCGCCGCAGAGCGACGATGCTTTGGGAAGATCGGCAAACTGCGGAAAGCTTTTTCCCGCGAGCAACGGCGACAGCACCGCGCCGACCGGCCCCGGGTAAACGCTGCGATACGCGTGGCCGCTCGCCTGCCGGTAAACGGGGCAGACGTTGAGGCACGCGCCGCAGCGGATGCAGCGGAGAATGTCGCGGCACTCGCTCGCGAGCACGTCGGTGCGGCCGTTGTCGACGAAGATCACGTGCATCTCCTCGGGTCCATCGGGCTGCGCTGGCGATTTTGGACCGGAGATAAACTCGGTGTAGGCCGTGATCGATTGGGCGGTGGCGCTGCGCGCGAGGAGATTGAGAAACAGCCCGAGGTCGCGATCGCGCGGCACGAGTTTCTCGATGCCGACGAGCGCGATGTGGCACTTGGGTGCGGCGAGGCTGAAGCGCGAGTTGCCCTCATTGGTCACGATCACGAGCCGGCCGCTTTCGACCGAGACGAAGTTTGCGCCGGTGAGGCCCACGTCGGCCTGCATGTATTTGTTTCTCAAATACGCACGGGCGCGGCGCGTGATCGTCTCCGGATCGTCGTTGTAGGCGCCGAGACCTTCGCGCTCGAAGCTCTGCGCGATCTCGCGGCGGCTTTTGTGAATGATCGGCCGCACGATGTGGCTCGGGTGATCGTGATCGATCTGCACGATGAACTCGCCCAGGTCGGTCTCGAGCGCCTCGATGCCGTGCTGCTCGAGGAAAGATGCGAGACCGATTTCCTCACTCACCATCGTCTTCGCTTTCACCATCTTCGTCGCGCCGCGCGCCTGCATGATCGCGAGCACGTGCGCGCAGGCTTCCTCCGCGGTGGCGGCCCAATGGACGCGTGCGCCGTTGGCACGCAGCTTCGCCTCGACTTGCGGGAGATAGGTGTCGAGGTGCTCGAGCGTGTGCTGCTTGATCTGACCCGCGAGCTGGCGCAGCCGGTCGGGATCGGCGAAGCGATCGTAGAGCAGGCGCGTGCGCTTCTCGTGCGTGCCCTTCGTGCTGTGGTAAACGGACTCGCGTTTTTCCACCGGCAGCGTCGCGACGAATTGATCGATCGGCTGCTTCACGGAACGAGGTGGCCTCCCGCCACGAGCGCATCGCGGAGCACCTGCGCGACATGTTTCGTGGGAATCGCGCGGCCGCTTCTCTCCGCGAGACCGCCGAGATGCATCAGACAACTCATGTCGGCCGACACGAGCAGATCGGGCTCGGCCGCGCGCACGTGGTCGAGCTTCAGCGTGCCCATCGCAGCCGAGACATTGGGGAAACTCACCGAAAACGTGCCGCCGAAACCGCAGCACTGCTCCGCCTCGCCAAAGGGCACTACACTCAGGCCCGTGATCGACTCGAGCAGCGTGAGCGCCGCCTCGCTACTCGGCGTGCCGCGCGAGTGGCACGAGCGGTGAAACGCGATGCGGGCGTCGCAGCGGCCGGGCCAGGTTTTCACGCGCAGACCGTTGACGATGAAATCCGCGAGCTCCCAGGTGCGGCGGCCAAGCTCGACGACGTCCGCGCGGTCGGCCTCCCGCTCGAAAGCGAGGGGCGCTCCGTGAAAAAGCATCGCTGCACAGGAGCCGCTCGGCACCACGACAGGCGCGTCGGCGGCGAAGGTTCGCACCGTGTGCCGCACAACTTTGCGCGAGGCGGGCCAGTCGCCGCTGTTGAACGCCGGTTGCCCGCAACAGGTCTGGCCTTCCGGGAACTCCACCGCGCAGCCGAGGAACTCCAGAACCTCCACGGTGGCGCGCGCGACATCGTCATAAAGTGCGTCGCACAGGCACGTGGCCATGAGCTGCACGCGACGGTCCGTGAGGGGCGCACGAGGATCCCGATTCATCCGGGGTGAGTTGGTGACGCTCAGGGGTTCCCGCGCAAGCCGGGTTTTCACTTTCCCGGGCAGAAGTTTGTCCGCACCCGATACGCCAAGCCAGTCCCGGCCCCATGGCCGCGGCTTGGGGCGCGCATTACGGTTTGGTGCCCGCTTCACGCTCCACCCAACCCAACCCCTTTTTCCGTCATGCAAAAAGACAAGACTGTCCTCGTCACCGGCGCCTCGAGCGGCATCGGCTACGAACTCGCCCGCGAATTCGCGCGCAACGGCCACGACCTCGTGTTGGTCGCGCCGAGCGAAACCGAACTCAACACGATCGCCGAAGACTTCATCCGCGACCATAACGTCGACGTGATGGTGGTCGCTGCGGACCTCCGCGAAAGCGAGGCGCCCGACGAGATCTTCGACGAGCTCGAGGCGGCCGGCATCGACGTCGACATCCTCGTGAACAATGCCGGTTTCGGCGCGCGCGGAAAATTCCACGAGATCACGCTCGAGAAGGATATCGGCATGATCCGCCTCAATATCGAGGCCGTCGTGCGCCTGACCAAGCTCTTCCTGCCGCCGATGATCGAGCGCGGACACGGGCGCATCCTCAACGTCGCTTCGATCGCCGGCTTCGAGCCGGGACCGATGCTCGCCGTTTACCACGCGTCCAAAGCATTTGTGCTTTCACTCACGGAGGCGCTCGCCACCGAACTCGAAGACACCGGCGTGACCGCAACGGCGCTGTGTCCTGGCCCGACGGATACGGATTTCTTCCCCAAGGCCGGCATGGTGGAGACCAATGCATTCCAGAAGGCCGGCGTGATGGCGCCACAGGAAGTCGCCACCCTCGCCTACCCCGCGGTCATGCGCGCAGAGCGCGTCTTCGTGCCCGGCGGCATGAACAAGGCCATGGTGTTTGCCCGCCGCCTCGCGCCGATCGGCGCCCAAGCGAAGATGAACGAGAAGATGTATCAGCAGACCGACCCGGAGGACCTAAAGCGCGTGCCCGGTGAGATCGCGCAGAAGGCCGAGGCCGAGTCCGACGAACGCCGGTAATTTCCCCACCATGGCCACTGCATCCCGAAAACCACCTGCGCGCCGGCCCGCCGCGCGCGCCGTCTCCCGGCGTTCCAAAGCCACCGTGCCGGATCAAACCGGCGTCAAAGTGGTGCGCGCCGTCACCATCCGGCAGCCCGCGTCGGTGCTGTTTGAGTTCTGGCGCAGCCTCGAGAACCTCCAGCGCGTCATCAAACACCCGGTGACGATCACACGTTTGTCGGAGAACGAATCCCACTGGTCGGTCTCCGCGCCCGGCGGTCGCTGCGTCGAGTGGGACGCGGTTATCTTCAACGAGGAGCCCGAGCGGCTCATCGCGTGGCGTTCGCGTGAAGGCGCCGACATCGCCAACGCCGGCACCGTGCGCTTCGAACCCGCTCCCGGGGACGAGGGCACCGAGGTGACCGTGCAGCTCGAATACGCCGCCCCGGGTGGGAAGCTCGGCGCCATGCTCGCGAAACTCACCGGCGAAGAACCCGGCCAGCAGGTCCGTGAAGCGCTGCGGCGTTTCAAGGCCCTCATGGAAGCGGGCGAGATCCCCACAATCGACGGTCAGTCCGTCGGCGAACCTCAACGTTCACTCCGAAAGAAACTCAAACGATGAAAGCCGTCTGCTGGATGGGAAAAAAGAAAATGGAGGTTCAGCGGGTCGACGATCCGAAGATCCTCAACCCGCGCGATTGCATCGTGCGCATCACGTCGACCGCAATCTGCGGCTCCGACATCCACCTCTACGACGGCTACATCCCGACCATGGAGAAAGGCGACATCATGGGCCATGAGTTCATGGGCGAAGTCGTCGAGGTCGGACCCGAGGTGAAGAAGTTGAAAGTCGGCGACCGCGTCGTCGTGCCGTTCACGATTTCGTGCGGCGCGTGCATCCACTGCCTGCGCCAGCAGTTTTCCTGCTGCGACAACACCAATCCCAACGCGCACATCGCCGAGCTGCTCATGGGCTACAGCCCGGCCGGCATTTTCGGCTATTCGCACATGACCGGAGGCTATGCCGGCGGGCAGGCGCAATACGCGCGCGTGCCCCACGCCGACATCGGCCCGATCAAAATCGAAAACGACCTGCCCGACGACAAGGTCCTGTTCCTCTCGGACATCTTCCCCACCGGCTACATGGCCGCGGAGAATTGCGACATCGTGCCGGGCCGCAGCGTCGTCGCGGTCTGGGGTTGCGGCCCGGTCGGCCAATTTGCGATTCGCAGCGCCTTCCTCCTCGGCGCGGCCAAGGTCATCGCGATCGACTCCGTGCCCGAGCGCCGCGAGATGGCCGAGGCGGCGGGTGCCGTCACCATCGACTCCGGCGGTGACGTGATGGACGAACTGCAGGCTCACACCGGCGGGCGCGGCCCCGATGCCGCCATCGATGCGGTCGGCATGGAGGCGCACGGATCCATCTACGACGTCGTGAAGCAAAACCTGAAATTGGAAACGGATCGCCCTTATGCACTCCGTCAGGCCATGCGGTGCGTGCGCAAAGCCGGCGTCCTCTCCGTTCCCGGGGTTTACGGCGGCTTCCTCGACAAGATGCCTTTCGGCGCAGCGATGAACAAAGGCATCAGCATCAAGCTCGGCCAGACGCACATGCAGAAATACCTCGAGCCGTTGCTGAAGTTGATAGAGGACAAGAAGATCGATCCGTCCTTCGTCATCACGCACCGCGTGCCGCTTACCAAGGCGCCTGAGGCCTACGCGATGTTCACGAAGAAGACCGACAAGTGCATCAAAGTCGTGCTCGATCCTGCCGCCTGATTCTCCAGTCCGGTTAGGGAGACTCCACCACGCCGCTTTCAGCGGCGTTTTCTTTTTCCCGAGGGAAACCACGCCCCGCCGCCGGGGTTTTTCCCGGTAGTGCTCTCCCCCCGAATCGCCCCATTTCGCCAGACCCTCTGGATGCGTAAGTTAACCCCATGAAAACAATCCACGTGGCTGAGATGATTGCCGACGGCGGGCGCGACGGGAAGGTCGAGAGCGCCGACCGGGGCCTCAGCGTTCAACTTTCGTCTTCCGAAGAACCGGGCAGCATCACGCCCGAACACCTTTTTGCTGGAGCTTACGCCTCCTGTTTCCTCGGTGCGCTCAAGAACGCGATCGCGCAAAACCACCGTGCGGTGGAGGGACTTACCCTTGTCGCGCGGGCCCACTTGGAGGAGCAGGACGACGGCGCCTACCGGCTCGAGGTGGAGCTTCGCGCGGCCATGCCGGGCGTGCGGCGCAGCGAAGCCGAGCATTTTATGAATCTGGCCCATCAAACTTGCCCTTACTCCCGTGCCACCCGGGGCAACATCAACGTGCGCCTCACTTTGGATTAGTCATGAACGAGCACTACATCGTGACCCTCGACCACGGTCACCTCCGCATCTACGCCGACAGCATCTTCCCGGACGAGCACACCCCGCCGGCGCTGGTCGAGTCCATGGATTTCCCCACGTGGGATTACGATCCGCATCGCGGTCCCTACGCCTCCCCCTTCAGCCGCAGCTCTTTCCAGATCCCGCTGAGCGAAGAAGAGCAATCGCGCCGGCTCACCAACCTGGCCGCAGAGATCAACGCCTTCCTGCGCAGCCGCCCCACCGCTTCGTGGGATTTTGCCGCGCCGGCCGAGCTCCACTATACGATCCTCGAGCAACTCTCGCCCCGCACCCGGCTTCGGCTGCGTCGCTCGATCTCCAAGGATCTCACGCACGAAGGTCCCGGCGAAGTCCAAGCCCATTTTTCCGCCGCCTAAACGGGTAGCAGAAACCACGACAGAAAAACGCGGACCGCTTCGGCGGCCCGCGTTTTCTTTTGCCGGCGGCGTCGGCGTCCTGGGGCGCGCCGGTGACCGGCTTGAGTCGGGACTGAGTGCGCGCCCAGTCGCGACAAGGTGCGGGCACGGTCGCACCAGAGTCCGTGCCGAGTCGTGCCAGGGTGCGGCGCGAGCCGGGACGCGATCACTTCTCCGTGATGACGATGCGGCGGTTCACGCCTTCGGGGACGATCTCCTGGCGTGTGCCGCCCGGCCAGTTCACCACGATCTTGCGCACCCGGGCGTCCTCCCCCAGCCCAAAGGTCAGATCCGAACTCGATTGCGCGAGGAAACCCATCGCGGGCACCCGCGTCTGCATCAACACCCCGCGCGGAGTGTGCACTTCGACGCGCGCGCCGAAGGCATCGGGATGGCTGCGGGTGCCGACGAGGTCGATCTGGAGCCAAGGCAGCTCGCGGCGCTGGTCGTTGCGCAGGAGCACGGGCCGGCCGGCGTGGGGCACGAACACGAGATCCACACTCCCGTCGCCATCGAAATCGAGACTGGCCACACCGCGGGCGACGAGCGGCCGCGCCCAGCCGGTGGCTCCACCTTCGGGAGTCTCGGCGGGCGCCCAGGTGTCTCCATTTTTCCAATACAATGCCGGCGCGCCGGCAAACTCGGCGCGGCGCTCCAGGCGGCCGATGTCGGGTTCGGCGCGCGCACCGGTGGAAAAGACCTCGAGGTTGCCGTCGTGGTCGTAGTCGAACACGGCGACGGCGAACTTGGCGGGCAAGGACGCCAGGTCCGGCTCCGCCCCGGCGAGTTGCGCTGCGGCCCGGAGCGCCAGCAGGCGCTCGCCCGTCCCGCGGTCGCCGGAGGCCAGGACGCTGGTTGTAGCGAGGCCGGCGGCCGCGCCTTCGTGGCGGACTTCGCGTCCTCCCTGCCAGGGGCGAAAACTGCCGTCGCCTCGGTTGAGGAACAGCGCCGGGCCCACGGTTTGAAACGAGAACAGCAGGTCGAGGGCCGCGTCGCCGTTGGCGTCGACGGGCAGGACCGCGAGCATGCCGAGCACGGGAAGGCCGGTTTGCGGATCGACCGGGCGCAGTCCCGCCCCGTCGGGCACGCGAAGGAAGCGTCCGTCTCCAGAATTTCGATACACCAGCGGGAACGCGCCAAGGAAACCCGTGGGCGTGCCGTAGGAGCGGCCCATCGCGGCGACGCTGAAGGCTCCGCCGAGGCCGAGGTCCTGCGGCCAGCGCGCGTATTGCGCCACCACGAGATCGAGGTGGCCGTCGTTGTCGTAATCGATCCACGTGGCGCCGGTGTTCCACGTGTTGGATTCGCCGCCGACTCCGGCCGCTTCGGTGACGTCGACAAACGTGCCGTCACCCTGGTTGCGCAACAGGCGACACTCGCCGACGGCGGTCACCAAGAGATCGGGCCAGCCATCGGCGTCGAAATCGCCGGCCGCTGCGGCCACGCCTTGGAGGACAAGTTGCAGGCCCGCCTCGCCGGACACGTCGGTGAAGCGACCGTCGCCCTCGTTGCGATAAAGGGCGCAGGCGCCCGTGCGGGTCCAGGCGCCGCGGCTTTCCCACGGCCAGGCCGTGCCGTTGACAAAGAAGAGGTCGGGGCGGCCGTCGCGGTTGTAATCGAACGATACCACGGCGCCGCCGAGCGTCGTCGGCACGTCATCGGGATTCGCGCCGGGAGCGTGCTGGAAGGTGATGCCCGATTCCGCGGTGACATCGATGAAGCGCGGGGCTGGCTCCGCCGCGATGGGTTTTGGCGCCGGCAGGAATCGCGAGAACATCACCGCTGCGACGATTGCGGTGAGCACGATCGGGAGCAGGATCGGCAGCAACGGCGGCACGGCAGGTGAAGTGGCGCCGCGGGTCACAGGCGGAGCGGGAGAGCGGCGGGCGGCTGGGCTGGGGCGGTTCACATTAAAAACTCGCCACGCGTGGACGGGGCACACGTATTTCGTGCCGCCCCACCCGACCGGCAATCACTTTTGCGCGATGTCTGACTCCCGCCCGCCTCCCGGACGCCTGCTGCGAATCGCGATGATCCTTTCGTTTTGGACGCTCGTCGGGCTGGCGTTTGCGAGCCAGTTCTACCTGTCGAGCACCTTGCTCGGCCGGTCGGTGACCTGGTCGCAGGCGATCGGCTACTCTCTCGGCGACTGGTATGTGTGGGCCCTGCTTTCGGGGCCGATCCTGATGCTGGCCCGGCGCTTCCCCGCTGACGGCGGCGGACGGTGGCGCACCGCGGGCATTCACCTGGTCGGCGCGATCGTGTGCTCGCTGTTGTATGTGGCGCTCCGGGCGCTGGTGGGACAGTTGCACAGCCTGTGGATCGACGAACCGGTGACGTTTCTCGAGGTGTTCCGGCCGTTGCTGGTGCGGACGTTTCCTTTCAACCTCCTCATTTACGGCGTCATCGTGTCGGTGAGCCACGCGATCGATTATTATCGGAAATACCACGAGCGCACCGTGCACGCGCTGGAGCTCGAGAAACATCTGACCGAGGCGCGCCTGCAATCGCTGCTGCGCCAGCTGAAGCCGCATTTCCTCTTCAACACGCTCAACGGCATCGCTTCGCTCATGCACAGCGACGTGAACGCCGCCGACAAGATGCTCGTGCGCCTCAGCGAGCTGTTGCGCATCACGATGAATCATCGTGGCCAGCCGCTCACGAGCATCCGCGACGAGGTGGCGTTCATCGGCAAATATCTCGAGATCGAGCGGATTCGTTTTCGAGACCGGTTGACCGTCGACATCGCGGTGGACCCGGCGGCGGTCGAGGTGATGGTGCCGAGCCTGATCCTACAGCCGATGGTGGAGAACGCGATCCGGCACGGCATCGAGCCGCAACCGCGGCCGGGTCACATCGACCTGCGCGTGCAGCGCGAGGGCGAGATGCTCACGATCATCGTGGCGGACAATGGCGTGGGTCAGCCGCCTGGTGGCTTCACGCGCGAAGGCATCGGCATCGGCAACACGCGGGCCCGTCTCCAGGAGATCTATGGTGACGCGTATCGATTTGAGCTGGCCAACCGCACGGGCGGCGGCCTAGAGGTGCGCCTCAGTTTGCCGATCACCACACCACCCCTGTGACCAAGCTTCGCGTATTGATCGTGGACGATGAACCGCTCGCGCGTGACCGGCTGCGCTCACTGCTCGCGGGCGAGGATTCGATCGAGCTCATCGGCGAGTGCACGAATGGCAACGACGCCGTCGGCGCGATCCGCAACGGCGGCCCCGACCTGGTGTTTCTCGACATCGAGATGCCGGGGCGCGGCGGCTTGCAGGTCGTGAAGGAGATCCCCGCGGAGCGCCGACCGGCCATCATTTTTGTCACGGCGCACGATCAATTCGCGATCGATGCCTTCGAAGTGCAGGCGGTGGATTACCTCTTGAAGCCGTTCGATCGCGAACGGTTTCAAACCGCGCTGCGGCGGGCTCAGGAAAACCTGAAGGCGCGGCAAGCGAAGGATCCAGGCGCGGCCCGGGACGGATCGACGCTCGACGCGGGACGCAAACCGGCACGACTCG
>JAEYQF010000319.1 GCA_023410155.1 Verrucomicrobiota bacterium
CGTCGTGAGCTCGCCTTTGCGGCCACCCGTGTGTCCTCGATCGAGATCAACGGAACGTTCTACTCGCTCCAGCGCCTCACCAGTTTCCGCTCGTGGAGGGCCGAGACACCGGACGAGTTTCTATTCGCCGTCAAAGGCCCGCGCTACATCACTCATCTCAAGCGACTGCGGGAAGTCGAGACACCGCTCGCCAACTTTTTCGCGTCGGGCGTGCTCGCTCTGGGCACGAAACTGGGCCCGCTCCTTTGGCAGCTGCCGCCGAACTTCGTCTTTGATGCCGCTCGCATGGAGGCGTTCCTCAAGCTGCTGCCACGATCCACGCGGGCAGCGGCCCGGCTCGCCCGGCACCACGATAGTCGCGTGGCTGCTCCATGGACCCGCGTGGAGGAGGACCGCAAGCTGAGGCACGCCATCGAGGTGAGGCATCCATCGTTTGAGACCCCGAGCTTCCTCGAGCTTTTGCGCAAGCACGAGACCGCGGTAATGACGGCCGATACCGCTGGGCGCTGGCCCTTGTTCAAGCAGCCGACCACCGACTTCGTTTACCTCCGCCTCCATGGCGACGAGGAACTTTACGCCAGCGGCTACACGCTCGAAAGCCTGCGCCGCTGGGCGGCGGCCGTTCGGAGGTGGACTCGGCCGCCCTCGGGCCCGCCCCGTGACGCCTTCATCTACTTCGACAACGATATCAAAACTCACGCGCCTTTCGATGCGATCACCCTGGCGCATTTGCTGAAGGTGCAGACCCCGGCCGCGGCGAGAGATTTCCAAGCAGGTTTAACCCAGCCGCGACGTCCGAAGACGAAGGCCGGTAAGGGGTCGCCCGGTGCGCGAAAAATCCCGCCGGGCCAAGGGTGAGCTTTCTGCTGTTGCTCCGAGGCGGCGGCTTCTCCCCGTCAGCCGGTCCGGCTTCGTCCCGCGCATCTCCGCGTATTCAGAATGTGGCTACAGCGTCACTTTCCAGGAATCGCGTCGCTCCCCTGCACCTCCTCCTCCACATGCTGGGGGGTGCGCTCCGACACCAACCACACGGTGACAAAGCCGGCGATGAGGAAAAGCACGACACCGATAACAACGGTGGCGTTCACCTTCGTGGTGCGCTTGGCGAGGGTGACAGGACGATCAGGCTGATCTTGGTCGAAGTGCATGGTAAATGGAACTGTCAGGCTGGCGGCGTCCGGCGCCGGGCCGCTTCACTCTCCGCCTCCGAGGCAACGGCAGATGCGCCCGGAGTGGCTTCAGAAGTGGACGGCTGCTTGACCGTGATGTCGTGGTGCGGATGCGTTCGCCCGGTCGGACGGCTTCGCCCGCGGCCAAATGCGACGAAAAGCAGCACCAGAACAGCCCCAGCGATAAACACAGCGATCATGTAGCCCATGGCCTAACCTAACCGAACAAGCAGCCTTCGCCATGGGGGAGGTTTCGGCTTGGCTACGCCGGTCGGGGAACCCTTTTTGCGGGATCCGCAGCAGGGGATTTTTGTTGCCTTTAGGGGATTCCCCTATGCCCGGACAGGGCCGTATCCCGGTAGCCTTTATCGGGGAATCGGGCGATAGTGAGTAACACGCATCCAGCCCGTGATCTTCGATTTCCGAGATTCCCCGGGGTTTCCCGCGCCAAGCCGCGCCACGTCGACGCTGCTTACCTCATCCCACCGACGGGAGCGAGACCCAGAAGCATGCACCCTCGCCGGGCGCCGAACGGCAACCGATCTTGCCGCCCATCGCCTCCATCAATTGTCGCGCGATGCTGAGCCCCAAACCTGTGCTGGACTCGCCGCCGGTCGGCTGAGCGCTGAGTCGGCGATAGGGCTCGAACAGATGAGCCTGATCTTCAGCGGTGAGACCAGGCCCTTGATCACGGATCTCGATGCTCGCCATTTCTCCCTGCCGGGCGACGTCGATCCAGACACTGCCACCTCTGGGCGTGAACTTCACCGCGTTCGAAACCAAGTTGTCGATGACTTGAACCATGGCGAGGTAGTCGGCCGAGACTTTGATTCCCACCCCGGCATCTCCCACGACCTCGAGCTGGATGTTTTTCGCCGTGGCCGCTTGCGCATTTTGCTGCAACACAGGCACGAGGACGTCGGCGAGCTGAAACTCTTCGACACTGAGACGCGCCAGCCCCAGCTCGCGCGCGTTTCGCTCGAGCCGCGCGTTGATGAAGGCCAGGCTGTCGTCGCAGGCGGAGATGATGCTGTCGACAAGCTCCGTCCGAGTTGCATCGGCTCCCTTCTGTTCCTTCAGCAGCGACGCGCTCATTCGAATCGTTCCGAGCGGGTTCTTCAGATCGTGGGCGACGACACTCATCAGATCGTTCTTTTGAGCAATGATTCGACGAAGCTCGTCCCGGGTGTCCTTGAGCTCGAGATGGGTTCGCACCCGCGCCATCAGCTCCGCGGGATTGAACGGCTTGACGACGTAGTCCACGGCACCGAGATCGAGCGCCTTCGTGACGAGCTTCTTTTCATCCGCGGCCGTGAGGAAGATGATCGGAATGTCCTGAGTGCCGGTGTGCGCCTTCAGGCGACGACAAACTTCGAGGCCGTCCATCACCGGCATCATCAGATCGAGCAAGATGATGTCCGGGAGATGCTCGTGAACCTCCTTCAGCGCCTCTGCCCCGCTGGTAGCTGTGAAAACCTCGAAATCGCGCGCAGTCAGCGTCTCCTTAACGACCCGCAGATTCCGGGCGTAGTCGTCGACCGCGAGGATCCGCGGTTTGCGGTCGCGCAGATGCAGCAGGGAAAAATGCGGAGGAATCATGAGTTTGGCCGGAAGTCGAACGACGAACGGGATTCGGTCATCGTCGGCGGCGCGCCCTATGCTGTGCGCGTGGGCACCGATTCCGTCGAATCTCACCGCTTCGGCAAGCCTCTCCTTTCCCGAAAAACAGATCGTCCTTTCCGCGGGGCACACCGTGCGACCGGCTTCGACCTGGAATCCCGGCACCGCGCGGGTCAGGTTGCATACGTTGCCCGCGAGACATATTTCTCACCTCCTCAATACCAGGTCCCATGATCACCCTCCATCTCGTCGGTCTCAGTTCCGCCACGAAAACGATCGCGCATTCCGCGTTCGGCATCGCGTGCCAATCGGGCGAAATCAAAAATCATCCCGATGTGTCGGCGGCGCAGTCTGCCAAGGGCGCTCCTGGCACCGAAGTCATCGTGCTGCAGGAGCCGTCCGCGCGTGACCTCGCGGTGGTAACGTCCGCCATGGACGCCAGCGCTCTGCCGCGTTGGGCCGTGGTAGTCATCGGAGATGAATGGGCCGAGGAGTGGGCCGAGGTAGTCCCGCCGGATGCCGATGCCATCTTGCTGGCCAGGGCAATCAAATCGGCGGTCACGCGGCACCGCCTTCAACGCGAACGCGACCGCGCGCGCGGCGATCTCTGGACCATGGCGCGCCGTCTGACGCACGATATGCGCACTCCCATCGGCTGCGTCCTTACCGCCGCAGAAGCGATGCAGGAGAGTCTGCCTCCCGGCGACGAGGATGTCGGGCCGTTGGTGCAGTCGGTGCACGACTCAGCGCTGGAAATGGCGCGGCTCGTCGAACGCGTAAGCGTGGTGGCCAAGGCCGGCGCCGATGCCATGCCTCGCGAGCGAGTGGATATGGCGGTCGTTTTCTCCGTGGCTCGGGATCGCCTGAGCGAGCAAGCCGGCGCCAAGAACGCCTCGATTTCGGAGCCGGAGGATTGGCCGGTGGTTCGCGGCGTCTCCACCTGGTGTGAAACGATCTGGCGGGATCTGCTCGCCAACGCCATCGAGCACGCGGGTGAATCGCCGCGCATCGAGGCTGGCTGGAACCGCGAGTCGGGCGAATGCCGCTTCTGGGTGCGGGACGACGGCGCGGGCGTGCCCATTGAGCTTCGATCGCGGCTCTTCCAACCGTTTCACCTACTGCACGAGCTGAACGCCGGCCAGGGATTGGGCCTCGCCATCGTGCGCCGTCTCGTCGAGTTGCAGGGCGGGCGCGTGGGCTACGAACCGTTGGCGGAGGGCGGCTCCCTGTTCTATTTCGCGCTGCCGGCCGCCGAGCCCGCCGTGCGCCCCAACGGCGCCGTCGAGAGCATCAATGTCCATGCCTCCACCTGAGCACGTATGACCTCCGGTATCCTGTCGCTTCCAGCCGCGGCGGCATCGGATCGCACTGTGCAAGCCCGTGCGGATGAGTTGGCGCAGTCTGGCGTCGGCCTTCCGCGGATTTTGATCGTCGGCACCTCGCCTGCGCTGCGAGCCGCGATCGAAGGGGCGCTCACCACCCAACATAGCGTCGAG
Source organism: Verrucomicrobiota bacterium (assembly GCA_023410155.1). Taxonomy (GTDB): domain Bacteria; phylum Verrucomicrobiota; class Verrucomicrobiia; order Opitutales; family Opitutaceae; genus Opitutus. The sequence continues at coordinate 4,286 of JAEYQF010000319.1, forward strand.
CAAGCGCTCGACGAGCGGGACGCCCTCGCGCGGCTACGCGTGAAATTCTTCCATTTGCTTGTGCTCGAAGTCGAGCTGCACGGCACGAGCGAACTGGGCACCTTGCGGGAGATCCGCGCCGACCCCGGACTGCGAGACCTACCCGTCGTGCTCGTGCTGGATGCAGGTGAAGATGACAACGCCGCGGTTTTGGACCTCGCAGACGACTTCATCCGCGCGCCGTTTCGGACTCGCGACCTGCAGAATCGCATCAAGGTCCAGCTCGAGCTGGCCCAAGCTAAACAACGCTCCACCGAGCTGGCCTCGAGTCTCCAAAGTGAACTCAAACGGCAGATCTCGTGCCTCGAGCGCCTGCACGACGTGACGCTCAGCGTCGCGCGCGCGGCGAACCGCGATGAGGCGCTCCGGACCTTGCTCGCGGCGGCATCCGAGGCGGCGGACGCTGATTGTGCCTGGGTTTCGCTCGCGTCGCCGGATCGCACGCAGCTGATCGTCGGCGCCACGTGCGGCTTCGCGGCCGACTTCGCACGTGAAATGAAAAACATCCCCGCGGGAGTAGGCCCCTGCGGCGTGGCGATGGTGCGGCGGTCCCGCATCGTCATCGAAGATGTGATGTTCGATCCCGAGTTCGTCGAATTCCGTCCGGTCGCTCAAGCCGGTGGGTTCCGCAGCTCGCACAGCGTGCCGATCATCACCCGGGGTAATCAGATTCTCGGTGTGCTCACCGTGCATTACGCGCAGTGGCACCGGCCCAGCGACCGCGAGATCCAGCTCCTCGATCTGTATGCGCAAATGGCCGCAGATCTCCTCGAGCATGTGCAGGACTACGAGGGACTGCGGGAGAGCGAGCATCATCTGCACGCGGTTCTGGAACTCATGCCGGCGGGCGTTTACGCCTGCGACGCGCAGGGGCGGATCACCTTCTTCAATCGCCGCGCTGCAGAATTGTGGGGCCGCGAACCGGCGCTGAACGACGACCACGAGCGTTTTTGCGCGTGCTTCCGTGCTTATACGCCCGAGGGAGTCTTCATCGAGCCGGCGGCCACTGCCATGGCAATGGCGATCCGGGAAGGCCGCAGCTTTCGCGATGTCGACGCGCTCGTGGAGCGTCCTGACGGCACCCGCTTTGCCGTGACGGTCAACATCGACGCACTGCGTGACTCGCAGGGGCGCGTAGTTGGAGCGATCAATGTCTTTGTGGACGCCACCTCGCGTCACCGCGCCGAGCAGGAGTTGCGAGAGAGCGAACGCCGGCTGCGGCTCGCCACCGAGATCGGCAAGGTTGGCGTGTGGGATTGGGACATTGTGCACGATACGGTGAACTGGACCGAGTCGCTCTATTCGATGCACGGCGTCGCTCGCAGCGAGGGTCCGCTCACGGTCCAAGCCTTTCAGCGACTCATCCATCCGGATGATCGGGCTTCGGTGGAACAGGCACTGCGCAGCTCGTTGGAAGAGGCGCAACCTTACGAGATGGAGTTTCGCGCGGTCCGGCCGGACGGCACCGTAGTCTGGTTGTTTACCAATGCGATCGTGCTGCGCGACGAGCAGCGCACTCCGGTGCGGATGCTCGGCGCCACCGTCGACATCACCGAGCGCAAGTGCATCGAGATCGCCCTGCGAGCGAGCGAACGCGAAGCGGCGGAACGTTTCCGCTTCATGGCGAACACCGCCCCGGCGCTCGTGTGGCAGGCGGACACGATGGAAAACGCGGTTTGGTTCAACGATCGCTGGCTCTCCTTCGTGGGCCGCGGGATGGCGGAAGAACTGGGCCTTGGCTGGCTCGACAATGTTCATCCTGACGACCGCGAGCACTACATACGGGTGTATCGCGAAGCATGTGGCGCCCGCACCGAATTTGAGGCCGACTACCGCCTGCGCCGTAGCGACGGTGTATACCGCTGGGTTTTGGCCCGCGGTGTTCCACTCCTCGAAGCGGATGGGAGCTTCACCGGCTATATCGGGTCGTGCATCGATATCACCGAGCGCAAACGTGCGGAGGAATCCGTGCAACGTCTCGCCGCCATCGTGGAATCCACTGACGACGCAATCATCGGCCTCGACTTGGGCGGTCGCATCACGAGCTGGAACAAGGGCGCCGAGCAGATCTTCGGTTACTCCGCCGACGAGGCGATCGGCCAGGCCATCTCTCTCCTCATTCCCGAGGAACGCCGCGGCGAGGAGTTGAAGATTTTCAGTCGCTTACACGAAGGGCGTCACGTGCGGCACTACGAGACAGTGCGACTGCGGCGCGATGGCAGTTCGATCGATGTGTCCCTCACGATCTCGCCGATCCTCGATGACGAAGGACGCGTCAACGGCATGTCGAAGATCGCGCGCGACGTGACTCCACGTAAACGCCATGAGGCCGAACTGCGCCGACAGGACCTCGCGCTGCGCGAGAGCGAGAGTCGTTTCCGCATCCTCGCCGACAATATCGCCCAACTCGCCTGGATGGCTGACATCACGGGAGCCTGCTTCTGGTTCAATCAACGGTGGCTCGACTACACCGGCATCCCCTCGGAACACGCCATCGGCTGGGGCTGGCAAAAAGCACACCACCCCGATCATGCCGATCGCGTCAACCGTCGCTATCAGCAGCAGATCGCGAGTGGGGCCGTGTGGGAGGACACTTACCTGCTCCGTTCGAAGGACGGCAACTATCGCTGGTTCCTCACGCGGGCGACGCCGATTCGAGACGAGTCTGGACAAATCCTGCGGTGGCTCGGCACCAACACCGACATCACGAACTGGAAGAATGCTCAGGAAGCGCTCCGCGCCAGCGAACGCCAGCTCCGCCTGGTGACCGACAACGCCCCAGTCTACCTCACGCAAATCGATCGCCAGCACCGCTTCAAGTTCGCGAATCAGACTTATGCGCGACGCTACGGCCGCGAGGTTCTCCAGATCATCGGCACCCACACGGCCGAGGTGATCGGGCAACAAGCCTACGAGAGCATTCGCCCCCACATCGAGACCGCGCTGCGCGGCGAGCGGGTGGAGTTCGAGATGGAAGTGCCCTACGAGCTGCTCGGCCCGCGATGGATGCACGTCGTGTATGTGCCGGAGCGCAACAGCGAGGGTGACGTCATGGGCTTGGTGGCGGTGCTGTCCGACGTCACCGATCGGCGACAGGCCGAGCGCGAAACCGAGATCGCCCGCGATCGGGCGGTCGCCGCTTCGCGGGCGAAGGACGATTTTCTCGCTGCGCTTTCTCATGAGCTCCGGACGCCGCTCAACCCGGTGCTGCTGCTTGCGAGCGAGGCGGCCGAGGACATGGAGTTGCCAGAACGAGTCCGCGCCGACTTCGCGACGATTCGGAAAAACGTCGAGCTGGAGGCGCGGTTGATCGATGACCTGCTCGACCTCACCCGCATCACCCGCGGGAAGCTCCCGCTGGATGTCCGCCCGCACGATATCCACGCCATCCTGCAGGACGCAGTTTCCACGGTGCGCGCGGAGATGGAGCAAAAAGGCATCATCCTCCGGTTCGAACTCGGGGCCCGGCGCACCGT
>JAEYQF010000329.1 GCA_023410155.1 Verrucomicrobiota bacterium
ATCCAGGAAATGTTGCGCGTCAACCCGGCGGTGAGAGCGATCGTTTCGAGCGGCTACTCCAACGACGAAGTCCTCGCGAACTACCGGCAGCACGGATTCCGCGGGCGCGTTACCAAGCCTTACGAAATCGCCGAACTGGAGCGCGTGCTCCGCGCCGTGGTTCAGGGCGAGATCGTCTGAGTCCCGCCACGTCGCGCACCGGATCGAGCCCGAGTGCGGCTCGTGTCGGGACCCGGTGCGGTTCGTGTCACGCCTCGGTGCGATTCGTGTCGCGGCACGGTTCGGATCGGCCGGCGTCTGCGTTCATCCGCGCGCCGGCGCTCCCGCGGCTCAGTTGGCGGCGATCTCGAAGTGGATCGTGTTCACGTCATCAGTGATGGCGAACTGAAGTCCGAACGACGTTTCCGAAGTCTCGATCTGCTCGCCCCGGGTCCCATCGGGCTTCAGAGCGTAGACCTTCCGCTCGGGCCGACCGGCGATGGAGATGGTGGCCGGCACGCGCTCGGCGATGGTGGGACCTTCGCCCCAGTGGGAGCCGAGGGAGTTGCGCGCTTCGTTCCACGCGGTGCCCTGGTTCCCGGCGCGGGCTACGGCGGTGACGAGCACGCGGTCGGAATCCTTGATCGCGCGACGGTCGAGCGCGACCGCGGTGACGCTTGCGAAATTGTGGCCGAAGCTCTCGCAGGAAACGCGCAGCGGACCGGCGTCAGCCTTGCCGCCGCCCAGATATCCGACCGTCGCGGCCGCCTGATCGGTGTCGATCACGTAAACTTTGCCCTGCGCGGCGTTGACCAGGCGCAAGGGGGTGGAAAGCCGGCCGGACTGCGCGGGGCGCACGAGTGAGGCCTTCGCGCCTGGCGTGCCGCGGTCGCTCACTGCGTAGCGCACATTGAGGAAGTTGAACGGTCCGGTCGGGATCAACTGGCGCCACAACACCTCGGCGTGGGGCTGCTCGCCCCAGAGCGGCGTGCCGAGGCGCAGCTGGGTGCTGGCCGGTGCGACGGGGACCAGCCCGCGACGGAAAAGCTGGGCGGCGAACGGCGACTGGCCCCACTTCGCGGGGTGGTGCAGCTGGTCGAAGAACTCCTTGATGCGTCCGTCGGGATTGTTCTTCCCGTATCCGCCGATGCAGAAGGTGTAGATGATGTCCCAGTCCTGGCGGGCGGCGAACGAGGCGACCTGGGGATACATCTCGCACACGAACTCGCTCGGCGCGGGATGGTCGTATTCACTTACTGTATACGGCTTGCCGGCGACCCGCACGAGCGCGAGGTTGCCGAGTTCGCCGAAGGTGCGGTCCCGGAACTCGGCGAGCTGCGGGGTGTTGCGGATGCTCCAGCGGGCGGCGTCCCAATCAGCGCCGGAGGCGAAGTCGGGGTGCTGCCAATAGGCGTGCGCATCGGCGAACTCCATCGATTGCTCGCGGTGCAGTCCGGTGAGCCCGCCGTAGTCGATCTGCGAGCAGGCGATTGGCGCGACCACGCCCAGCTCGTCGCGTAGGTAGCTGCGCATCTCTTCGGCAAACGCGCGCTCCGTCTCCGCGAGGAAGCGGATCCAGTCCGCCCACTGCGCCGCGCTGGGCGAGAGCGGCAGCGGCACGGTGTGGTCGCGCGGCGATTGTCCGGCCTGCAAGCCCGCACCGGCCGCGTCGCGGACGAGGCGCAGGTCCCTGATTTGGACGGTGCCGGTCGATTGCGCGGCATTGAGGCTCAGGCGGGCGGGTGCACCTGCCACAGAGTGCGCGGGAAAAACGAGTCGGATCGTCTGCCACTCAGTCCCGATTTCCACCGTTTCGAGCAAACCGAAGCTGCGCCACGGATCCTGCGGACGAGCGGCGGCATCGATGCCCGCGCCGACGGCGAGTTTCCTCGGGCGATCGGCTTTCGCGGTGAACTCGATGGTGTAAACATCGCCATCGGTGAGTGTGATCCCGCGGAGGTGAGCCTGCGCGTGCCAGTCGATGCCGCTCGCCGCCTCGACGCCCAGTTCCAGCGTGGTCGCGTCGCGGCCGGGCTTCAGCTCCGCCATCGTGCCGGGCTGCAGCGAGAGCTCCCACTTGGCGGCGGGATCGAGCAGCGAACGAGCGGAGCTTTCAGTATGCGGAGCCCACGCGCGGGCCAGGGCGGCGTCGTCGCGGTAGTTGCGAGCCAGCCAGACGTTCCACTGCGTGCGCAGGTCCTCCACAAAGGGCGCGGGGAATTTTTCCAGACCACGGCCGAGATCGCGCGTCCAATAACCGAGGAGCGAGTTCTCGTTGTTGATCTCGACGAAGGCGACCGCCGGGTCCTCGGCGGGAGACAGACCGGTGTAGGGATTGCGCGTGGTCAGAATGCGGCGTGCGTAGTCCTTCTGGAGCTCGATCATCCGGCGGTCGTAGATGTCGACGCGCTTCTGGAAGTGGGCGATCGATGAGACGCTTTCGTCAAAGCCGTCCTCGGGGCCGAGTTGCTTGGAGACCTTGAGGTTGAGGTTGGTGTAAATGCCCTCGTCGCGCAGCGCGGCGATGAAGCGGTGCAGTTTGTCCAGTTGAGTGGCATCGAGCTCGAGGTGCTCCTTGCGATCGGCGGGCCAGATGCTGCCCCCGCTACCGACGCCCCACGGATTGTCGAGATGGTGGAGGCGGACGACGTTGATCCCGGCCTTGGCGAACCGGCGGGCGATGGCGGCGGCTTCGTCGCCAGTTTCTGGATACGCCTCGTGCCCGGAGACGTTGGTGCCCCAGAAGCGGATGCGCTGCCCATCGGGAGTGACGAAGCGTCCCTCCTGCACCGAGATTCGCGGCAGCTCGGCGCGGCGGGCGCGATTCAGTCCGCTGGAGTCGAGGGCGGAGCCGGACGCAGGCTCTGTCGCCGGCCAGACGAACCAGCCCGCGGGCAAGGCTTCGGTGCCGGACGCGCCGGCGGCGAAAACGGAGGACAACAAAACAGTGGCGGCCCAATGGCGGGCCGAAGCGGGGAGGAGTAGCATGGGCGCAGGGGAGAGGGGCTATCGGACACCTGGGGGAGGAGCACACGCAAGCGTAAGTGACACCTCACGCCGCACGAAGTCGGGTGAATCGTGTGGTCGCAAGGAGGCGGCGTTTTTCGCAGAATCTTTGTGCTGACGCTCGCGTCTTAGCGGCACGACGTCAAATATACCCCGGTCTTTCGGATCGCCCCCTCCTTCACCCCCATGAAGCATATCTCTCGCAGAACTTTTGTTCGAAACAGTGCGCTCGCGCTCGGTGCTGCGGGCCTCGCGTATCGCGGCGCGTCGTCGGTCTGGGCGCAGCCGTCGGGAAGCAACGACGCCGTGCGCATCGGCATCATCGGCCTCGGCTGGAAGGGCGGCGATCACCTGAAGGATCTGCTGACGAAATCCGCCGCCCGCGTGGTCGCGTTGTGTGACGTCGATCCCGAGATCCTCGCGCGACAGGTCGAGGTTGCCCGCGCCGGTCGCGCCGAGGTCTTCGCCACGACCGATCCGCGTCGCCTGCTGGAGCGCAACGATGTCGATGCCGTCGTCATCGCCACGCCGAACCACTGGCACGCGCTCCTCACCGTGTGGGCCTGCCAGGCGGGCAAGGACGTTTACGTCGAGAAACCCGTTTCTCATTCGGTTTGGGAGGGCACGAAGATGGTCGAGGCGGCGCAGCGCTATGGCCGCGTGGTGCAATCCGGCACCCAGACCCGCTCCGATCACATGATCCCGCAGTGGCAGCGCTACATTCGCGAAGGCCACACGGGAAAAGTGCAGTGGATCCACGCGGTTACCTACAAGATGCGGCCGAACATCGGACTGCGGCAGCCGTGGCTTCCGGCGTGGCTCGACTACGATCTGTATTGCGGACCCGCCCAGAAGAACGCGCTGCGCCGCGACAAGCTCCACTATGACTGGCACTGGAGCTGGGAAACCGGCAACGGCGACCTCGCCAATCTCGGCGTGCACCAGCTCGACATCGCCGCGTGGCTCACCGGCCAGGAAAGCATGCCGCGCCGCATCCTCAGCCTCGGTGGCCGCTACGTGCACGACGACGCCGCGCAGACGCCGAACCTGCAGATCACGGTCCTCGATTATCCCGACGTCCCGATGATTTTCGAGAACCGCGGGCTGCCGGCGAAACCCGGCGTCAACTATTTCGACCACGTGCGCGGCTGCCGCGAAGGCATCATCGTGCAGTGCGAGAACGGCTACTTTACCGGCTACCACGGCGGAGCGTTCTTCGATCACGACGGCAAACGCGTGAAACAGTTCGAGGGCGACGGGGGCGCCAAGCACATGGGTAATTTCCTCGAAGCCGTGCGCTCGAGAAAGCCCGCAATGCTCGCAGCGCCGATCGCCACCGGTCATCGCTCGACGGCGAAATGTCTCTACGGAAACATCTCCTACCGGGTCGGCCGACCCGCGCCCTTCGCCCAAGTTCGCGAGGCGGTGTCCTCGCTGCCGTTCGTGGTGGAGGCGCTCGAGAATGCCCGCGCCCACCTCCAGGTGCACGGCGCGGATCTCGAGCAGAAGCCGCTGACGGTCGGGCCGTGGCTGTATCCGGATTCTAAAGACGGGATCGAGCGGGTCGAAGGCGCGGGCGGCGACGACGTGCTCGCTGCCTCCCGCCAGTTACTCCGCGATCCGATGCGCGAAGGCTATCGCATCCCGGATAAAGTCTGAGCGCGGGGCGCGTCGTCCATGATCGCTCAAAAAAGGCTCGCGGCGCTCGCGTGCGCCCTCGCCGCTGCGCCACTGGGGGCGGTGCCGGTTTCCTCGCTCAAGCTATTCGTGCCCGCGCCCGATTCGGACCGCGCGGGGCAGATCGTGTCTTTCCGACCGCTGGCGGAGATTCCCGTCGACACCGTGCTGGTCGACCAACACGGCGCTGTGCACCGCTGGCAGAAACAGAGCGAAGCCGAAGCGAGCCTGCTCCTGCCGCAGCAACGCCGCGGCGAATCGGTCACGCTCACGTTTGAGTCGCCCGACGGTCGCGCCGGGTCGCGCGGCGTCGAAGTGCGGGAGGAGCCTCAGCGATTGGGCGTCTTCGTCGGTGGCGCTCCGGCCTTCTACTACGTCACCGACAAGACCGCGCTGCCCCGGGCCGACATCGCGCCGAAGTTCATGCGCGCCGGTTATCTCCATCCGGTGCTCACGCCGGCCGGCGTGAGCGTGACCGATGATTATCCGGCGATGCACGTGCATCACCACGGACTTTGGGCGGCGTGGACCAAGACGCGTTTCCAAAACCGCACGCCCGACTTCTGGAACATGGGCGACGAGAAAGGCCTCGTGGAGTTCGTGGCCGTCGATCGCACGTGGTCCGGTCCGGTGCACGGCGGGATTCTCGCGCGTCATCGCTCGGTTGATCTCTCCGCAAAGCCCGAGCCGGTCACCGCGCTCAACGAGACCTGGTCGATCACCGCTTACGATCTGGGTGAAGCGACGCCACGCATGCGGATGTTCGACGTGACGCTGCTGCAGGACGCCGCCACCCGTGATCCGATCGAGCTGCTCGAGTTTCACTACGGCGGACTCGGCTTTCGCGGGCGCGAGAATTGGAACGGCGCGGCCAACCTGCGCGTGCTGACGTCAGACGGAGAAACCGACCGCGTGAAAGCGCACGCGCAACGCGTTCGCTGGATCGCCGCGCATGGTCCGACGGAGAAGGGCCATGCGA
>JAEYQF010000358.1 GCA_023410155.1 Verrucomicrobiota bacterium
CGCTTCCATGATCGCCTCCAGCGCCGTCAACGGCCGGTCAGCTTCGATCTTGCCGGGGCGCACCACCGCTCCGGTGACAAACACCGGGTAAGACGACGCGATTACCGAGACGTACACGTCCCCGGTCACCAACTCGCTCGCGAACATCTCGGAAAGCTCCTTCTCCAGCTCCGCGGGCGACTTGCCCGCGGCCATGACCTCGCCGACGAGCGGCAAAGCGATCCGGCCGTCCCGACGCAGCTTGACGGTGGTGTCCAGATTCGGCGCACCGGGGAACGTGAGCTTGATCTCATCGCCCGCCCGTAGGTTCTGCGACTCCTCGTCCACCGCGGCCATGGGCGCACTGCCGACGATCTGTCCGACCGACGGCATCGGGTTGCTCGCGCACCCGGCAAACGCCATGGCTAGCAGAGCGAAAACGCCAACGAAGAGACCGCGGCTCGGAGACACGACAGGGACGAGGAAATGGGATCGACGCATGTGGGCTGGATAGCTCTGGGCCAAAGATCGCTCAAACGGGGTCGGGTTCCGCGGATCAGGGAATTCCCCGAATGACAGACCCGAAGCCGGTTAACCGCGCCCCGGCGCGGATTTAGGCGGCGCGCCGCTGCCAGCGCGAGAGTGCGCGATCCAACGCGGTTTCCACGTCGGAAAGGTGGATCCCGGTGCTGATCAACTTGGTCGAATCAAGCACGCAGTTGGAGCGGGGCGTCTTGGCCGCCTGCTGCATGAATTCCTCCTCGCTCGCGAAGAACTGGAAGTCCTTGTCGGATCGGCCATGGGCGCGGATGCGCTCAACGACTTGGCGGGTCGTGCCCGCGCCGGGGTTGGTCACGTTGTAGATGCCAAAGGGAATGCGCTTCTCCCAGGATTCGAACGTGGCGGTCACAAACTCCGACAGTTCCGAGATCGAATTGGTCGCCTCGAGCAGGCGCGAGTACCGCATCAGCTTGCTCAGGTAGTTGCGGTCATTGTCGACGTGATCGAACGGAATGCGCAGCCGCCAGATGTAGACGTTGGGATAACCCCCCAGCACCTCCTCGCCCAAGGCCTTGCTGCCGCTGTAGAAGGAGCAGTTGTTGGTGCGAAACGAAAAGTTCGGCGCGTCCGTCTCGCGGAAGCCGGTGCCGTCAGGCCGCGTCCCGGTGTAGATGCACCCGCTGGAAACGTGGCCCCACGGCACGCCGGCGGTCGCACACGCCTCCGCGATGCGTCCGGGCAGCACGGCGTTGCCGAAGAGGCACTCGTGCTTGTGAAGCTCACACGCGTCCACATTGGGTTTTCCGGTGTAGCCAGCGGCGTTGATGAGAAACTCGGGTTGGTCGCGCCGCAGCGCCTCGAGCAGCACGTCACGATCGGTGTAGTCGATCTCGGCGCGCCGGACGTTGCGAAACGGGATGCCTTTGAGGCGGAGGAGATTCTGATAGGCTTGGCCGACGTAGCCCGAGCCACCGAGCAGGTAGATCATAGGAAGAGGGAGGACGAAACGAACGCGGTCAGACCCGCACTTCGGCCAACGGTGCGGCACCGATCGGCATCGGCGCGTTCGCCGGCTTTTCGCCGAGCAGACGCCGGAACTGCGCCAAGTTCATCGAGCCCTTCACCTCCAACCGCGGCAACATGAGCAGCAAATCGTCGAGCCGGCACGGGCGATCTTCACAAGTGAGCCCGTACACATATCCGCAGGTTGCCGCAACGGTGCACACCACCGCGTCGTGATCACCAAATGGGTAGGCGACACTCACCACACGTTCGCCAAGGTACTCCTGCAGCACTGCACGCGAACGCAGAAGTTCAGCGGCGAGCGCATCCGGCGACAGGCTGGTCAGCAGCGGGTGGGAAACCGTGTGGGCGCCAAACTGCACGCCTTCGCGATCGAGTTGGAGGATCTCGTCCCACGTCATCAGCGGCGCCGGTTCTCCAAACGCGCGATCCCATTCGCTGGCCCGACCGATTAAGTCGGTCGGCAGGAAAACCGTCGCCTCGAAGCCGTACTTCTTCAGGAGCGGCCAGGCGTTCTGGAGAAAATCGCGATAACCGTCGTCGAAGGTCAGGAGCACGCGCCGCCCGGGCAGCGGGCGTTTCGCCTGCATGGCGCGACGCCACTCATCCAGGGTGGCGCTCGTGTAACCGGCGGAACGCAGGTAAGCCAGTTGCGCCTCAAACTGGTCTCGTGAAAGGCGATAGCGGGCCAGCGCCTCCGGCCCCTCGTCCGCCACGCGGTGATACATCAGGATCGGCAGCAACTCAGTCTGCTGATCCGCCAGCGTGGAAGCGCCGCGGCCCCAGCTGACGTGCGCCGCGACCTCCGGCTCGAGGGGTGTGGGTTGCTCCGTCAGCACCTGCCGTTCGGCTGGCGCGTGCTTCGCCAGCCGCCGCAGCAGTCCACGCCGTTGAAACACCTGGATCCGATAAAGGGGCGTGCGCAGTTCGCGAACCAGACGCAGGCCGGGAGCTTGCGCGAACGCCTCGCCGATCACCTTCGCGCCAAACGGCACATCCCAAGTG
>JAEYQF010000025.1 GCA_023410155.1 Verrucomicrobiota bacterium
CTCCTGGGCCGGATCCTGCGCGCGGTCGGCGACGAGATCGGCAAACGTGGCGTCGGAATCGTCGGCCAGCGCGTAGTCGAGGGAGAGCGAATCCTGGCGACGGCGGCGGAAGAAATACCAGTAGCGGTTGCGCGCGAGGTTGACCGCGATGCGGTAGAGCCAGGTGGCGAGGGACGAATCGCCGCGGAAGTTGGCGAGGCCGCGATGAGCGCGGATGAAAGTGTCTTGGGTGATCTCCTCGGCGTCCGCGTGATTACGGAGGAGGCTCAGGGCGACCGTGAAGATCTTGGCGCGGTAACGCTCCATGATTTCAACGAACGCAGTTTCGTCACCTTTGTTGAAGCGGGCCACGAGACCCTCATCGATCGCAGCTTCGGTAGCGGCGCGAGCCTCTTTGGACTCAGCTTTCGGTTCGGCCGACTTGTTCTCCGCGGAGAGCGTGCGAGCGGACGAGGAGTGGAAGGAGTGTGCTGGCATGTGTGAGAACGGTTGAAGGTTGATGGTTGCGCCCTTCTCTTACCTTGGATTGTGCCAGCCACTTTTGGAGTTACATAAGCGTTTGAACTACAGCGAATAGAAGTTTTACATTTCTACTTAGGGAGTAAAAACGAGCGCTCACGTCATGCAAAATGAGCGATCCCTATCGCAATCGTCGCGCAAAGCGCCCGGGCGGCCGCGAGAAACGGTGTGCGCGGCGGAGCGTGCCAAACGGGGGAGGGGGAGAAAGCCGGGACGCGGCATAGAACGCGTTTGAAGGGCGCAGTTCGCCGAAACGTTGCAATAAAAACGCAAAAGCCTCCGCGAGGGCATCGCAGGGCGCTCTGCAAGTGGCGGAGAGGATGGGATTGATTCGCTTGGCTCAGGCGTTCCGCCCGCACAGCGGCTACCCGCTGTTCGCCCATCTCCCACCGTCTATCGCTTCGCTCCTGTTCCGCTGTGCGGAAGCGCCATTTGCGTCGCAAATGGCGGAGAGGGTGGGATTCGAACCCACGGTAGGGTATGAGCCTACACCTGATTTCGAGTCAGGCGCGTTAGACCACTCTGCCACCTCTCCGGACTGGCTCTCGCGCGCCGGGGCGCCGAGACAGAACGCGAGAACGTAGGAGTCGCTTGCGAAAACGGAAGTCGAAACTTCGCGATCGAGGCAGTGTGCGTGCAGCGCGTGCGCGATTAGCGGTTGGCGTCCTCGCCGGCCCGCTCGACACCGCCGTTGGCGGGGAGGTGATGGGGAAGGAAAAAGTAGTAGTTCATCAGCCACCAACTCCGGGACGGCCGGTAGAGGAGAGCCGGCACCACGACGGCTCCGACGAGGGCGAGAGCGATTGCGACCCGGGCGCTGATCGCGTCGTAGAAGGCGAGCAGCGCGACCGGCAGAAGGAAGCAGACGAGAGTGACGCCGTAGTTGAGGGACAGTGAGCCGAGGTAGAAGCCTTCGTCATTGCCGCGGTTGATGATCAGTCCGCAGCGGGGGCAGGTCTTGTTGACCTCGAAGAGAGTGCCTTCGCGAAAAAGCGTGCGACTGCCGCAATTGGGGCAGCGGTTGGTCAAACCGCGGGCGATGATCTGGCCTCGAGTGACTTTCATGGATGAGCGACGATGAGCGGTGCCACTCTCTCCGCGGAGGGGGTCGGTGGCAAAAAAGAAAAAGGCGCTTCACCGGAGTGAAGCGCCTTGAGAGGTGTGATGCGCGAAGCGGGCGAACTCAGGCGCCGAGCTGATAACGCGTGAAGCGGCGGACCTGGATGTTCTCGCCGATCTTCGTGATCTTCTCGGTGATGATCTCCTTCACCGTTTTCTCGGGCAGCTTCACGAACGGCTGATCGAGCAGGCAGATCGTGGAGTAGTATTTGTCGAGCTTGCCCTCGACGATCTTCTGCACGGCCGCGGGCGGTTTACCCTGGACCTGAGCAGCGGCGATTTCGCGCTCCTTGGCGAGATCGGCTTCCGGCACCTGGTCGCGGGAAACGTAGAGCGGATTAGCGGCGGCGATCTGCAGGCAGACGTCTTTGCAGAGCTGCTTGAAGTCCTCGTTGCGCGCGACGAAGTCGGTTTCGCAGTTCACCTCGAGGAGCACGCCGACTTTGCCGCCGACGTGGATATAGCTCTCGATGAGACCTTCCTTGGTGGCGCGATCGGCTTTCTTCGCAGCGGAGGCGGCGCCCTTCTTGCGAAGGATCGTGGTGGCCTCCTCGACGTTGCCGTTGGCTTCCGTGAGGGCTTTCTTGCAGTCAAGCAGACCGGCGCCGGTGGCGGCGCGCAGGTCGTTGACCATTTGAGCGGTGATGGTGGTGCTCATTACGTGTGATTGCGATGAGTGTTACTCAGCTTTGACCGGAGCCTTCTTGGCGCGAACGATCTTCTTCTTCACCGCGGCAACCTCGCCCTCGCCGCCTTCGACGGCCTCCGGAGCGGTGTCACCCGCGGCGTCGGACTTGACGCCCTCGGTTTCTCCCGCGGGAGCGGCGGCGGCTTCGACGCCGGCCGTGACGCCGCGCAGGTCGGCAGCACCACGTTGGGCGCGACGGCTGTCACGCTGGCCCAGACCACTCTGGACGGCGGCGACGATCGTCTCGACGATGATGCGGATGGATTTCACCGCGTCGTCATTGCCCGGGATCGGGTGCGAGAGGGTGGTCGGGTCGGAGTTGGTATCGCAAAGGCCGACGCACGGAATGCCGCAGCGGGCGGCTTCGGCGACGGCGATTTTCTCCTGATTGACGTCGACCACGAACATCGCAGTCGGCAGGCCGGGCATATCAACGATGCCGGCGAAATTCTTCTGCATGCGGACCATCTCGCGTTTGATCGCGGCGACTTCCTTGGAGGCGAGCTTGGCCATCTCGCCGCTCTGCTCCTGCTGCTGATACTTCTTATATTTGGCGATGGAGCGTTTGACCGTCTCGTAGTTGGTCAACGTGCCGCCGAGCCAGCGATCCACGCAGTAGGGCATGCCGGTGGCGGAAGCCGCCTCGCGGACGATCTCCTGGGCTTGGCGCTTCGTGCCGACGAAGAGGACGTTGCCGCCGTTGGCGACGGTGTCTTCGAGAAACGCGCAGGCCTTTTCGAGAGCTGCATGCGTCTTGCCGAGGTCGATGATGCTGATGCCCTGACGATGATCGAAGACGAACGGCTTCGAACGGGGATTCCAGCGCTTGGTTTGGTGCCCGAAATGCACTCCGGCATCGAGCAGGTCTTTGGGACTGACGTTCATGTGATCTATGTTTCTCAAAACACAGGTCGGCCAGTGGGCCGCCTTGCGATCCTGAGGGTGAGGTTGGTTGTTGTTGAAACCACTGCGCGACGTTGGGCCGGGCAGCAGAGTGGTCGAAAACACAGGGCGGGAAAGGGTCTGGCAAGCGTGAACTCGGCGAAATCGAAAAAGGGCGTTGACAGAGAAAAGTGCGCGGAGCACGTTCCGCCTCCCATTTGTTGCAGGGTGGAGCAGCCTGGTAGCTCGTCAGGCTCATAACCTGAAGGTCGCTGGTTCAAATCCAGCCCCTGCACCCAATTTCTAAGCCCTCCCACTGCTCGGGAGGGCTTTTTGCTGAACTGCTTACACGGTCACGCCTTCGTGCCGACAGGGCACGAGCCGCGTGCAGCATCTCGCGGGGAGGGAGTCGATCCCCGCGCAGTTACGGGCTCGTCTCCGCCGGCCCGCGCTGAAGTGCCGGTTCGTTTACGAACAATCGCGATCAGCGTCACGAGCATGAGCATGGTGGCGACGGCAAACGTGGCGCGCATGCCGCCCGCGATCGCTGCGGGTTCGGCCGATCTGCTATCCGAAGCCCGCGACGCGAAGGTGAAGAATGCACCCATCAACGATGCGCCTGTGACAAGGCCGAGGTTTCGCGAAAGGTTCAACAGGCCCGAAACCGCTCCCCGCTGTCCGGCTGAGGTGGCGCGTAGCACGGCCGTGTTGTTCGCCGTCTGGAACAGGGCATAACTCATGGTGATCACCACGAGAGGTGCCAGGTAGTAAGCCACGCCGCGAGGGGCAGGTAGCAACGACAGGATCGCCCCGCCGCTCGCGATGCCTGCGAGCCCGGCGGCCACCGTGCGATGGGCTCCCCATTTGTCCACCGTCCGACCCGCGGGGACGCCAGCCAGTGCGGAGACGAGCGGACCCACCGATAGAACCATTCCGGCTGCCGCCGGACTCAATCCGACGGCAAGCGTCAGGTAGAAGGGTCCGACGACGAGTGTCGTCATCATGACGGTCGAAACGAGACCGCTGGCCAACAAGCCGCCCCGGAGCGTGCCATCCCGCAGCGCGCTGAGTTGGATCAAAGGTGCGTCGATTTTCGATTCGACGAGCACGAAGAGTCCAATCGCGGCTGCGGCGACAACCAAGAGCCCGGCGCTGATCAGGCGGAACGGGCCCGTGCCGAACGTCATCGCGAGGGCGTAGGCGGCGAGCGCACACGCCAACAAAGCCGTGCCCCAAGCGTCGAAACCGGGCGTCGACTCGGCCGCGCTTTCTTCGTGGTTCGGCAGATGCCGGTGGATCAGAAAAAGTGTCACGAGTCCGAGGGGCACATTGAGGAGGAAGACCGCGCGCCATCCCGAAACGTCTATGAGCAAACCACCCACCGAGGGTCCGAGGGCGGTGCCGATGGCAGACATCGTGCCGAGAAGTCCCATCACTCGCCCTGTTCTCGTCTTGGGCATGCTCTCGCCGGCAACTGCCAAGGTCATCGCCATCATGGCGGCGGCACCGACGCCCTGCAGCGCTCGTGTCCCAATCAGAATTCCGAGGTTCGGCGCCGCGCCGCCCAGAGCGGAGGCGAGCGAGAAAAGGGAGATGCCAGTAAGGAGCAGGCGTCGGCGGCCAAACATGTCCCCGAGCCGTCCGACACTGACGATGAGCGAAGTGATGGCCAACAGGTAGGCGAGGACGACCCACTGGACGGCCGCGAAGGGTGCGCCGAAGGCCTGCGCCAGGGACGGCAATCCGACATTGGCGATGCTGGTCCCCAGCGAAGAGAGCAGCATCGAGAGCGACAGGCCGGCGAGAGCCCACCTGGGCCTCGGGGCTGGCCGGTGGATTTCCGCGCCGTCTTGGATGAGGAAGGGAGCAATCGACTTCATGGCGGCCATGGTAGCCGATCCGTTGACATGGCGGAATACGCACGCTACACACTGTATACGTGCATGAAACGCCATCTCACGCGTGAGCCCGCACTCTAGCCGCCATGAGGGCAGACTTGAACCTTCTCGTCACCCTGGACGTGTTGCTCGCCGAAGGCAGCGTGGCGCGCGCGGCTCGACGACTCCGACTCAGCCCTTCAGCGATGAGTCGGGCGCTGGCTCGGCTGCGCGACGCGACGGGCGATCCGTTGCTTGTCAGGGCCGGCCGTGGACTCGTCGCCACGCCTCGCGCCGTCGAGCTTCGCTCTCGAGTAGGGCCGTTGGTGCAGGAGTGCGAAGGGATCCTGCGTCCTGTGGGAAAACTCGACCACCAGCAGCTGCTTCGGACCTTCGTGGTGCGAAGCAGCGAAGGCTTCGTCGAGAACTTCGGACCGATCCTCATCGCCCGGATCAGCAAGGAAGCGCCAGGCGTGCAGCTGCGCTTTGTGCCGAAACCCGACAAGGACAGCGCGCCGCTGCGCGAGGGTGCCGTCGATCTTGAGACTGGCGTCGTCGAGCAGACGACCAGCCCTGAACTGCGCGTCCAGGCATTGTTCAAGGATCGCTATGTGGGCGTGGTTCGTCGGGGACACCCGTTGACCAAAGGCAGGATCACGCCCGCCCGCTACGCGGCGGGTGGCCATATCGGCGTTGCGCGTGACCCGAACAACGATCCGATCGATGCGGCATTGGCCGCAATGGAGCTCACGCGAAAGCGGGTGATCTCGCTCGTGGCCGGTTTTTCGACGGCGTTGTCTCTCGCGCGGGCTTCCGACCTGATCGCCACGGTGCCGGAACGCCACACTGGCAACCTGCGGGCGGGCATGCACAGCTTCACCGTGCCTGTGCCTACACCGCAGTTCTGGGTTTCGATGATCTGGCATCCGCGTTTGGACGCAGATGCGGGACATCGCTGGTTGCGTGAGCTTGTGCGCCAAACTTGCGCCGTGTAGGCGCCGCTGCGAGCGAGCCCGGGCCGGGGGACACGGCGCCTATTCCCCCGGGGCGCTTCACTCAAGCGGCAGGCCGGGGCATCGCGGCGAGGTGAGCGAGGTGGCGGGTTTCGAGACGTTGTGCTTTGCGCAAAGCGTCCCACATCGGTGCACAAATCTCCCGGCCGAGCGCCGGATGATCGTGCATGATGTCCCACAAGCCCATGCGCACCCACTCTCCGCGCGAGTGCCACTCAGGCATGCCCAGGATGGGGTAGAGGCAGACCCCGCGAAGCGGCACTCCCGCGTCGAGCAACTCTTCGGCAGACTCGGCGACGTAGTTCAGCCAGCGGGGCCGCATGTCGTGGACATGGGCGGTCTCCGTGATGAGGAGATCGCCACCATAGCGTTTCCAAACTCGCTCGATCAATTCGGTGAGCGGCACGCGTCGCGGATCGTCGTGCGCGAGAGGAGTGGATTCCGTGCCGAGTTCCCACTGGTTCGTCCAGTAGTAGTTGATGCCGACGATATCGAGGTGCTCCCGGCTGCCTCCGAGTTCCGGATGCAATGTGCCAGCCAACATGTCCCACGATTCAAAGACCGCGTTGTGATTGAAGCCCTGACAGGCTTCTTCCATGTCGGCGTGTCCGGGCGGCGGAACCACGTGGCAAACGGGATCGACATTGACGATTCGTGCAGTGGGCACTGCGTCGCGAATCGCATTGATCCCGGCGATCGCGGCCCGAGCTAGCGCGTATTTCAGTTCCGGGCCGCGACCATGCACGTGGGGAGCGAACCGCCCGACCTGGCCTGCTGCCCATGCGAAATACGAAGGCTCATTGACTGGAGTGAAATAGCAGGGCCCGCCGTGCGTGGAGCAGATATAGCGGGCCGCGGCGTAACAGTAGTCGGCAAACCGCGCGGGAAACGCGTCGGAAAACAAATCGAGTTCGACGGGATATCCGTAGTGAAACAGATCCCAGATCACATCGATGCCGTGTCGCCGGCTCGCTTCTACGAACGGGCGCACCGTGCTGAAATCGTAGCGGCCCTTACGGTCGACGAGCGGCCAGCGGATCGCCTCACGCGCAGCGAAGATCCCGACATCGGCGAGCCGGCGGTAATCCTCGTCGGCGTGCGTGTCGTGGTGCGTGGCGGCGATCTGGTCGATCCACTCGCCATGCCGATTGTAGCCGGTGGCGCCTTCAAAACCGGCGAAGAAAAAACTCCTGAACATAGGCGTGATCCGTCCAAGTTGACCCGTCCCGCGGCGCGCGGGGTCAGGGGCTTGCGCTAAATCGACAGCGGTCCCGCGGTGTTGCTCCCGCCGGCGGCAAGATTGCGATAATCCTCCACGAGCGCGGTGGCGTGTCGCGCTCCGGCATTGTCCAAATCCCAAAGTCCCATGTGCTTGTAGTAATACTCCGTCGGGCGCAGGCCTTGGCGGTAGGCCCACGTGACGAGAGTAAAAAGCGGCCACCAGGTGTAGCCGAGCAGCGGAATACCATCGGCCCGGGTCTGACGGACAGCATCGACGGAGGCATCGAGCCAGGCCCGCCGTTTCGCGACCGATCCGGTGGCAGCAGTTTCGGAGACAAAGAGCGGCGCACGGTAGCGCTCCCAATAGCGTCTTGAGAGTTTGGATACGATCGCGCCCTCGCCATAGGTCATGACGATGCGCGTGCGTCCCTGCCGGGTTCGTTGCACGCGCTTGTCGGTGAACATTGGATACAGATTCAGGCCGATAAACGGCAGCGGCACGCGGTGCTCGCGAAACCACGCGAGTTCGACCTCGGCGACGCCGTGTTTCAGCAGCCAGTCATGCAGCGCATGTCCCTCCGCGATGCGGCCCGAAATCAAATCCAGCGCAAAGAAAACGAGTTCCTGGCGATGCCGCGCTTCTGCTTCGAGGCCCGGCTCAGCCGCGGTGTAGAGATCCGTGGCGTCGACATGGACCGGCAGGATCTCTGGGTCGACCGACTGGAGCGCGCGCGTGGTTTCCACGATTCCCCGACAGACTCCAAGCATCACGCGGATAAAGCCGCGCCAGCTGCGTTGAAACGGCGGCCACCAGCCGAGTCGACCGCAATACCAGGCGGTGATACGCGGCTCATTGAGCGGAGTGTAAGCATGGATGCGGCCCTTGTAACGCTCCGCGACGCGCGCGGCATATTCGGCCACGAATCTCGGATAGTCCGGATGAAGAAACGCGCCTTCGATCCACGCCGGCAAACCGTAGTGCACCAGGTCAACGATCGGCGCTACGCCGCGCTCGAGCATGTGCTCAAGCGGGCCGTCCGCGGATTCCCATCGCCACACGCCCGGCGCCGGGTTGATGCGGTGCCATGGGATGCCATAGCGAGCCGCCGGCACGCCGAGCTGCGCGATCAGGTCGATGTCTCCGCGCCAACGCTCATAGTGGTCCGTAAGTTCATATTCATCGAGCGTGCGGCCGGTCTTCGCGTGTGGCGCGGTGATAAACGTGTCCTCAATCCCCGTGCACCAGAGGAAATCTCCCCGGGCGACGAACGATTGAAAGGAAGACGTGCGTAGATCGAGCATGCGAAAACCACTGCGCTGCGCTGCCGTCGACGCAGCTGTTACGACTGATCCCAGCCGATGGCGAGGGTGGGGCCGACCGGGTAGCGCCCACAGTCGAAATCATAAACGGTGAGTCCGCCGATCGCCGGAGCGTCTGCCGGCACGGCGCAGCGCAGGCGTAACACGCCGAGCCGCTCCACGCTCTCGATCACCTGTTGCAGCAGCTGATCCTCGACCGACACGCGCAGCAAGTAGCCGTAAGCGCCGCGCCCGTTGCGTAGGTAGCTCAGCGCACCGCGCGTGTCGTGCGGATGATCGGGCAAGGGCGCGCGGTGAATGGCGAGGCCGTTCAGCGAGAGCTCGAATGTCGTGGGGAATCGATGACAGTCCGTTTGCGAGACGTCTGAACGGCGTGCCGACACTTCGCAAAGCACGCGCATGCGGCGCGCATCGCGCAATCGCGCCAGCGCCTCGTCGGCAAACTCCCATTCGAAGAAGCCTGTGCCTTCACCGTAAGTGCTGCCGGCCTTCTCCGCGTCCTCGCGCGAGTTCGTTGCGCCGGTCCACTCCGCGCTCGTCCAGTCCCAGACGCGGCGGCGTAGGATCAAACTGCGTCCGCGGTCCTCCCGCTCGGGCGGCGGCGAATCGCACACGAAGTGTTGAATGAAGTTTTTCGCGACGGTCTCGCCTTCGCGCGTCACCGCGGCCACGCCGAGCGTGCAGAGCATCGGCTCAGTTGGCAGCGCGAGTTTGATCGTGCGGGCGAGTTCGACGCGGTGGTGGGGATACGCGATCTTCGCGCGACCGCGGACCAGGTTGGGATGGTCGGTGCCGGTCGTATCCATCCCGAAGTAGAACCACTGCAGCGTGACGTCGTGACTGTGCCGGCGGGAGAAGTGCGACGAGAGCACATCGACGGAAATCTCGCAGCCCGGGGCAACGCGCGAGATCGGCGCGGCGTCGATCGGCAACACATCGCCCTTGTTCACGATCGTCGGATCGTAGCCGAATTCCTTGGGCGTGCGGTCGTAGTTCAGGAAGCCGTTGTATTCCCACTCCACGTCGGTCAGCTCTGTGTAGATGTAGGCGGAGAGCGAACCGTGCAGGCGGAGTTCGTTCGTGAGAAACTTGAACGTCCAGCTCACGTCGCGATCGCCGTCGAGGGCGCCGACGCCGCCGTATTCGCTGTTGATGAGTGGCGCGCCCGATTGCTGATAACCTTCTACGTAGTTGAAGTTGGAGCCGCGGTAGGTTTTCGCGACGACCTAGGCGATGTGCTTCATCGCCTTCTCGTAGTCGTCGATGTAGAAATGCCACGAGTTGATGTCGGTGTCGACATGGCCGTAGGCGGCGAGGTGCTCCCAGACGACGACGCTCATGTCCTCGATGAGGCGAGTGGGGTCGATCGTCTTCGCGAGCTTCCACGTCTCGTGCACCCATTGGAAAGACGAGGTGTTGAGCACTTTCTCGGCGACTTTGGCCGCTTCCTTTTTGCTGAGGTTCGGAGCGATGAACTTCATCAACTCCGTCTGTCCGCCGAAGCCCCACGTCTCGTTGAATATGCACCACGCGATGATCGACGGGTGATTGAAATCGCGACGGAAACCGGCGCGCATCATCTCTTCGAAGCGGCGCCGGCCGAGCGGGGTGTCGCCGCCTTCGCCGAAGTTCGGGAAATCCTGCATGAGCAGCATCCCCTCGAGGTCCGCGTAGTAGAGGACCAGCGGGTCATCGAGCTTGATGTGGATGCGCAGGAAATCGAAGCCGGCCTTTTTCGCGTAAACGATGTCGTTGCGCAGCGTCTGGGCATGGGTGGCCGTGTAAACGCCATCCGGGTGATACGACTGGTAAAGCGCGCCGCGCAGGTAGATCGGCTTGTTGTTCAAACAGAGCATCGCGGGCTCCTTGGCCTCGGGAGGCGGCGTGGTCGTGCTGATTTTGCGCATGCCGAAATAGCCGCGCACTTCGTCCGCCGGATGCGATTCATCCTCGAGATGAAACACGACACGGTAGAGCTTCGGGTCCATCGTATCCCACAACGAAATCGGATAAATCTCCGCGTCGCAGGTCATCGTGCGACCGTCGCCCGAGAGTGTGATCGTGTGAGGCGGCGCGTCGGGCGGAATGATCTCGACCGTCAACGTCGCGTCCGGACTCGCGCCGACGCAAAAGACTTCGAAACGTGCGCGACCCGCATCGATGTCGGGCAAAATCCGAAAATGATCGATGTGGGCGGCGGAGCGCGGCTCGAGGAAAACCGTCTGCCAGATACCGCTCGTCGTCGTATACCAGCCCCACTGTTTGCCGACGGGCTGTTCGTGATTGTCCATCGGGTCCTCAACGCGGATCACCAGCACGCCGCGACGGCCGGCGGGCGTGACTTCGAGCGCGTCCGTCAGATCGCATTCGATCGGCACGTATCCACCTTCGTGATGCAGCACGTGCACGCCATTGCACCAGATATCGGTGAAAAAGTCCGCTGCCCCGATCGTGAGGATCACGCGGCGACCTCGCCACGCGCCGTTGGTCGGCACTTCGATGGCGCGTCGATACCAGCCAACTTCGTAGCGCGGGGCGTAGCGGTGGTTCTCGCGCGTGACCTCGACGGGATTCAGAAAAACCTGGGTCGAGTAGTAGTTGTCGTTGCCCGCGGCGTGGCCCTCGCCCCACGCGGCGAGGGACTCCCAGCAATACGGCACGATGATTTGTTCGCGCCAGTCGGGGCCGGCAGGTTCAAACCAGCGCTCGTCGATCCCTCGGCGTTTGGCATCGAAGCGAAACTGCCACGGACCATTGAGGTTCAGCCAGTCCACACCCTCCACCGATCCGCGCTGACGGTCGGGTCGCGGATACTCGGGACGGGGAATGGGCGAGCCAGTGAACATGCGAGAGCGGAGCGACTGAACGCGGGGAAACCGGCGAAGACATCGGTCACCCGCTGCTGTTCGCCGCGCCGCGGAGATTCCGAAAAAATCAGGCGACGGCCAGGGCTTCGGTGCGGGTGAGACCGCTCAATCGTGAATACAAGGCCAGCGCCTGTCCCACGACCTGGTCCATGTTGTAGTAGCGATAGGTCGCGAGGCGGCCGACGAAGTGCACGTTGGGAGTCTCCTCTGCCAGCGCCTGATACTTTTTGTAGAGCGCCGCGTTGTCCGGACGCGGGATCGGGTAATACGGATCGCCCTCTGCGCGCGGGAATTCGTAAACGATGCTCGTGAGTGGATGCTCCTGCCCCGTGAGATACTTGAACTCCGTGATGCGCGTGTAGGCGTATTCGTTCGGGTAATTCACCACCGGCGCGGATTGGAACACGGGTTTGTGGTGAGTCTCGTGTTTGAACTCCAGGCAGCGGTAAGGCAGCTCGCCGTAGCGATAACCGAAATACTGGTCGATGGGTCCGGTGAAGATCAGCGAATCGTGCGAGATCTCGTGCTGCACCTCCTGATAGTCGGTGTTGAGCATGATCTTGATGTTCGGGTGATCCAACATGTTCTCGAACATCCGGGTGAAACCCCGGGCCGGCATCGCCTGGAACTTGTCAGTGAAGTAACGATCGTCGCGCGAGGTGCGGACCGGCACGCGCGCGGTGACCTGCGCATCGAGCTCCGAGGGATCGAGCCCCCACTGCTTGCGTGTGTAGCCGCGGAAGAACTTCTCGTAGAGTTCGCGGCCCATGCCGCTCACGACCACATCCTCGGACGTGAGGATCTTCTCCCGTTTCTCGGCCACGCTCGCGAGAAAGCGCTTCATGCCTTCCGAATCGAGCGTGAGGCCGTAAAGTTCGTTGATCGTATCGATGTTGATCGGAATCGGCACCAGACGTCCGTCCACACACGCGCGGACGCGATGCTGATACTGCCGCCACTGCGTGAATCGACTCAGGTAGTCGAAGATCTCCGCCGAGTTCGTGTGGAAGATGTGCGGTCCGTATTTGTGAATGAGGATGCCGTGTTCGTCGTAGCAATCGTAGGCATTGCCCCCGATATGCGGGCGGCGGTCGACGACCAGCACCTTCTTGTTCATGCCTTGCGCGAGGCGCTCGGCGAGGACGCTGCCGGCAAATCCGGCGCCTACGATCATGTAATCAAACATAGGTGAGAGGAGTGGCGAGGAACGGAGTGGGGGAAGGCTCGCGCACGGGCGCCGCCGGGCGGGTGAGGACTTCCAGGATGTGACCCTTCATGCGGGCCGCGATCGCCTCCCACGTGTTGGCCGCGGCCAATCGGAGACCGCGGCGCAGGTGGTCGGCCGACGGAGCGGACGCTTCACGAGCGCACAACTGGATGAACTCGTCGTGCGAGGCGGCGATGTGGGCGACCTTGGCGAAATTGGATTTCACTTCGGAAATCGCGGTGGAGACGACCGGCTTTCCGGCCGCCATGTATTCGAGCGCCTTGGTCGGATTAATGTATTCCGTGGCCGCGTTGAGCGCGAACGGCATCAGGCAGACCGAGAATCCTTTCGTGAGCGCCGGCAGATCCGCATAAGGCCGGCTACCGATGAAGTGCAGGTTCGACCGGCGCGGGAACTCGTCGGGGTTCACCTTGGCAAATGGGCCGACCATGACGACGTGCCAGTCGGGCCGCGCATCGGCCAGCTTCGCGAGCAACTCATAGTCGATCCGCTCGTCGACCACGCCGAAGTAGCCAAGCACCGGCCCTTTCAACGTGGCGATGAATGGATCGACGCTGACGCGATCAGAACGTGCCCGGCCGAAGTGAGCGACATCGACACCCGTTCCGTAAAAGTGGCAGTTGGGGTTCAGCGGCAGGCGCTTTTCCCGCATCTTCCGACCCCCGCAGAAAACGACATCCGCGATGCGCAAGAGCTGGCGCTCGCGTTCGATCAATTCCGGCGGCGCGGCCTTGAACTGCGAGAGTTCGTCCATGCAGTCGTAAACGATCGTGCGCTCGGCCAGGTGACCGGCGCCAAACGCCGTGACCGCCATGGGATCGTAGAACCAAAGGATGGGATGCTCGAACTGTCCCTCAGTGTCGTCGCGGAGAAACTCCAAGAGTAGGCGTCGGCGCTCGCGGTCGATATAGGCTCCGTCAGACCAACGGCTCGCGGGAAGATGCATGGCCAACACGGTGACTCGCGGCTGGCTGGTGGGGCAGCGTGCGGTGACGTAGGATTCGTCAGTCTCCACGCAATAGGTCTCCACGAACAGCACGTCGTGCTCACGGGCGAAGCGGGAGAGAAACTGTTGTGGACGCTGCCACACCCAATCCCAACTCAAGTGGCAGAAGCAGATGATCGGCGCATTCGCGGCGGTGGCGAAGGAGCGCGCCGCCGTCCTGCGCGACACAAGTTGATCAGCAAACAACGATTTGGCGCTCATGCCGGAGCCCCCGCTGGCGACAAAGGACGAGGAAGTGGAGGGGAAGATGGGCGAACTCATGGTGAGGGAAGAAAAGGCCGGCGACGACGGGTCACGGCCGGTGCCGTGGGGATTTCAGCACCGACTAAACCGGATTCGGGTGGGACCGCGCGGCGCCAGGGCCGTTGGCGCTAATAGTTTCAGCCCCCGGGATTTGGTTCAGCTGATTGGCGCGCCCGCCGAGGCGAGCCCGGCCCGCAGCGGCGTCATCAATTCTTGGATACACCCTCACATTCCCAGCGAATTGCGCAGCCTTGGCGGAGAATCCCCGGGGGCAAATTCACCGGGCCGAGGAGGAGTGATCCCGCAATACGCCGGTGACGCTCAGGGGATTCCCCCTGCCCGGAAGCCTGTGAATCCCCGATCGGCAACTTCCGTAAACTTCGATTTACCCCGCGTTGACATCAGAAATGCTGCGCTTGCGCCGGAGATGTTCCGAATGGCATCAGCGAAATGAAACATCTCCGCGCCCTCCTCCTGTTTGCCGTCTCTTTCAGCATCCTCACTGCAGCGGAGAATTTCGTCGGAAGCTTTGCCGAACCGGCAGACGGCGGTAACCTCGACGTCGCGGCGTCGACCTTCGACGGGACGGTCGCGGTGCTCAGTCCTCGCTGGCACGAGAGTGAAGCGTTGGGCGGAGGCACGGGCGGAGTTCGCTGGCGGAACATGTTTTTCGCCATTCGCGGAGTGAAGGGACGGATCGTGACGTTTCGCCTCCCGATGATGCTTCCGGGCAGCAACGTCATGGTTCACAACATGGATACCGTGACGCTGCACAATGTGCATCCGGTCTGGAGCACCGATTCGGCCGAGCGCAGCTGGCAACCCTTCACCACAGTCACGCGCTACGGCCCGACCGGGCCCGGCAGCAACCTCGTTCGATTTCCCTGGGACTCAGCGCCCGCGAAGACCACGGCCACCGTCTCGACCTCGGCCGCGCGCCGGGAGGACTACGGTTGGGAGTTTCGCAACGTGGAGCCGTTCACCGAGGACGTGGTGTATATCTCGATCAACGAGCATGCCCCGGTGCAGGAGTTCTACGACTGGCTCCAGAGCGACATCTTCGGCGACGCTTGGGTCGCACCGACGGCCAGCGAAGCGATCCCCGGCACATTCATGATCGGCTACCAGTCGGGCGCGAATCCGACCGCCGGCGCTGGCGCTGCTTTTTCGCGCCCGGTGCCCGACCTGCCGCTCTACGCCTTCCGTATCCAAGAACCCGGGACAACGCCGAAGAAACTCCTCCTGCTCGTGAGCGGACAGCACCCCTATGAAGGCCAGACGAAAGCCGCCCTGCGGGGGGCCGTCGAGTGGATGCTGGACCGCAACGATCCCGTCGCCGCGGCGTTTCGCCGGGAGTATGCGGTGATCGTGTATCCGTTCGTGAATCCGACCGGCGAATACGCCGGGCTCTGGCGCGGCACGGCTTACAACCCGAAGAAAGACACCAATCGCAACTGGAACACCACCTTGACGAACCCCACCGACAACCGGGGCATCGACACCGTGATCATCCACAAGAACGCCATGCAGGCCGACGTGGTGGCGGCGGGTCTGGGCCAGCCGTATGCGGTGTTCGACTACCACCAGAATTTCGGGGACCGCCCGCCCTACCTCGACTACGCCGCACATGTGCAAAACGCGACCGCATCCGCTTACATCGCGCGCCTCAATGCGATCGAGGCGACCGCCGACGTGGTGGCCAGCGCGGATCCTTCCACGCTGCGCGGATGGTGGACTGCACGCGGCGCAACGATGTCCGTCGTCTTTGAGCGCAGCACTTACCACACCTTGGCGAGCGAGCGCGCGTTCGGTCGTGCAACGGTTCGTGCCTTGGCGGTCGACCTGCCCGTGGTGGTGATTCCGCCGGAGCCGCAGCCGGAGCCGCCGCCCCCCGCGCCGGAGCCGATCGAGTTGATCCGCGACGACTTCAGCGGCGCAGGTTCGCTGGCGGGCCGCGTGCTGCAGACGAGTGCTCTGGCTGGAGAAACCTGGCTGGTGGGGCAGGGCAGCATGACGATTGCAAACGGCATCGGCACGAGCACCGCCGATTGCCTGCGCGCTCTGGTCGAGACCGGCCGCTCCGACGGAGCGCTCGAGGGCACCTTCACCCTGCTCGGCAGCAACGCTTACGCCGGACTGGTCATGCGCGCGACCGACACGACGAGTTTCCTCATCTTCCGCATCAAGGCCTCCTCCTGGGTTTTTGCCCGCGTGACGGGCAACACCGCCGTCACGCTGGCGACTGGCACCGGCTCGTTCCCGCTGAACACGCCGCACCGTCTGCGGGTGGAGATGCAAGGTCAGGCGTTCAAGTTTTTCATCAACGGCAACCAGGTGCACGCGGCGACCGAGTCGTTCAACTCCCTCGCCACTCGTGTGGGCATCTCTTCCGGCACCACCGTGAAGTTCGCGCTCAGCCAGTTCATCTTCGAGCGCTGCCTCGTGAGTGACGAAGCCGCTCCCGCGCCGTCACCGGTGCTGGTCAGCGATACGTTCGGCGGGTCGGGCTCACTCGGTGGGCGCACGCCGGATGCCGCCACGGTCGCAGCCAAGAAATGGGTTCTTTCGCGCGGCAATGCGAACGTAGCAAAGGGCGTGGCGACGGCCGGAACGTCGGACTACCTGCGCGCGCAGATCGACGCAGGCACGGCGGACGGAAAAGTGCAGGCGCGGTTCAAGCTCCTCTCGAGCAGTGCCTACGCCGGCCTCATGTTCCGCGTGGTCGATCCCTCCAACTTCCTGTTTTTCCGCGTCAAGCCGGGCTCCTGGGTATTTGCCAAGGTTCACGGTGGCACTGCCACCACGATCGCGAGCGGCACAGGCGCCTATTCGGTCGGCAGCTTCCACGCCTTGGCGGCGGAATTCCGGGCCGAGCAGATCCAGCTCAAGATCAACGGGGTGACGGTGTTCTCCGGCCGTGAGAACGCGCATCGCGACGCGACGTCCGTCGGTGTTTCCAACGGAGTGCTGGCCGGGTTCGAGTTTGACGATTTCCTCGCGGAACACTGACCGATCGTCGGGAACCAATAGGGGAATCCCGCGTCTGTCGCGCGGTGAAACCCTCGGGTCGCAGCTTCCTTTTTCTGGCGCTGTTCTGCGGGTGGACCGCAATTGTTTCGGGCGAGATCGTCCTCAATGTCCGCGACTTCGGGGCGATCGGCGATGGTCGAGAGCACCTGATGGGCAAGCGCGAGACGGCGAAGCGTTTCAAGAATCTCTTCCGCATCCACTCCGCGATCCCGGCGATGAAGGCCCACTGGAGCGCGGACGAAGTGGCGTTTGAACTGGCGAAGCGGAGCCTGCCTCCCGAAGGAGGCGTGATCTATTTCCCCGCGGGCCACTACGTCGCCACTGGCTCGGGCTGGCGGATCATGCGGGACAATGTGACGTTGCGCGGCGATGGGCCGGATCGCACGACGCTGTCCACCGCTGCGACAATCCAGGACGCCCTGACCTTGGCCGGCTATCGCCACGTGGGGTGGTCGCGCGGCTACGCCTTCGATTCGGCGGAAGGCGCTCCGGGCGAACAGACGCTCACCGTGCAAGAGCCTGGGGGCGCCGCGTTCTTCGCACCCGGCGACCTCGTGTTCGTGCGTAACGGCGCCAACCGCTACGATCAGGACTACGGCGAGTTCAACGAAATCACCGCGGTCGAGGGCGAGCGCATCACGGTGAAGTATCCATTTTCCCGTGACTACCGGGCGGCAGCGATCAACTGGTCCGGGCAACTGGCGGCTGACTTCAAGATCCCCAAAGTGCATCGCGAGGGAGTCGCCACGTTCGCCGCCGGCGAAGGGTTCGCGCTGCCCGGCAAAGGCACGGTCGTGTCGATCGGCTCCGCGGTTTTTCGCGTCGTGGAGCTGCTGCCCGCAAACGGTGTGGTGCTCAAGAACCCGGGGCGGATCAATCCTGCTCCGGGCACGGTGCTGCCTGCTGGCAGCCGGGTGTCCAAGGAACGCGCGCTGATCAAACTGCAACAATCGACCCGCAACTTCGCTTGTGAGGGGATGACGATTCGCGGCCGCCGCAAGGCGCTCAATCTCTCGAATACTTGGAACTCGCGCTTCACCGACTGCGTCCTCGAGCGGGCTCCGGAGGGCGCGCCGGTCAAGGGCGGACTGACGATCGACGGAGATGGCGGTCGCTTCGCGCGCTTCGACCGCTGTGTGATCCGCGCCGTGCCCGCGATGGGCATGCAGTTTGCCCGTTCGTTCGCGGGCGTGGTGTTCAACGAGTGTCGCTTCGAAAACACGAACGTGTCGTTCACCGAGTTCAATTTTGACTGCGAAGTGACCCGATGTGAATTCGACGTCCTCGGCTCTCGCGCGCTGAGCAACGTCGTGATCGTGGGCAAGTCCTGTGGCGATCTCCGCATCGAGGGGAATTCGATCCGCGCGCGCAACGTCGAGTGTGTGTTCGATGCGCACATGGACATCCAGTCGTTCAAGCTGACGGGACCCCGGCGTCTGGTGATCCGCGACAACCGGATCGAGACCGATTCGAAGTCGGTTTACCGCCTCGGGCGCGACGCTCCCTCGAAAGCCGATGGCAATCAGGTGCTCCCGCTCCAGCCCGGCGTCTCGCTCGCGCACACCGGGACCGCGTCTCCCTGAGGCGTATCCGGGAAACCCCTACGGTCAGCTCAGGTGCTCTCCGGGATGGTTCCGGCGGCCCAAGCCGATTCCCCCGTTGTCTGGTGAAGCCTAATCTTCTTCTCCATGCCTCCATCCAGCTCGTCGACTTTTTCCTCCGATTCCAGCTCCTCCGCCGGGTCCGAGAACGAGAGTTTCGCCGCGTCTTCGAGCGCGCGCGTCGTCATCTGGGGCATCAATTACGCACCGGAGACGACCGGCATCGCGCCTTTCAATACCGAGCTCGCGGAGTATCTCGCGGCAGAGGGGCATCCGGTGGAGGTGGTCACAGCGTTTCCTTATTATCCGCAGTGGAAGAAACTCCCTGGCGATCGCTTCCGGCTTTTCCGCACCGATCAACGCAACGGCATTGAGGTGCACCGTTGTTATCAATACCTGCCGGGCAAGGTGACGACGTTGCGCCGCATCGTTCACGAGTTGAGCTTCGGGGTGACCTCTTTTCTGCGCGTGCTGACGCTTCCGCGCGCCGACGTTTACTTCGTGGCGAGTCCCCCGCTCGGTCTCGGTTTCATGGCGTGGCTGGCAACGCGGCTCAAGGGCAGCCGCTACGTGTTTCACGTGCAGGATCTGCAGCCCGATGCGGCGGTCGGCCTTGGAATGCTGCGCAAGGGTTTCTTCGTGCGCGCCCTGTTTTGGCTCGAGCGCTTCGCTTACAACCATGCCGCCGCGGTGTCCGGCATCTCGAGTGGGATGATAGATGCCTTTCGTCGCAAAGGCGTGCCCGCCAGCCGCTGTGTGCTGTTTCCTATCTGGCTGCGCGGTGCTGCACCCGTCGCGGGCGAGCGGGGCGCGTCGACGTTCCGCGCGCGGCATGGGGTGGCTGCGGCCGATTTCCTCGCGGTCTATTCGGGCAACCTCGGCCACAAACAGGGCATCGAAATCCTTTTGGACGCGGCGGAGTTGCTCCGGCGCAGCGCGGAGGGAAGTCCGGCCGCGGCTCGCGTTCGCATCCTTATCGTCGGGGCTGGCGC
>JAEYQF010000055.1 GCA_023410155.1 Verrucomicrobiota bacterium
GTGCCGGTGTTCAGCGCAACCCATTCTACGGTCACGGTCTCGCCGGCGTGCACGGATCCACTCGGGCCGATGAGGCTGACGACTGTTTCGCCGCGCAGGGATGCCACGAGAACGGCGCATGTGCAGAAGTGGAAGAGAGAAGACAGGAAGCGGTGCACAATCCCTGCAGACCGCCAATCCGCTACTTCGATTCAAAAGTCGTGGCCAATCAGTACTCTAAGTCGCCGGTAATCCTGCAGTCGCGGATCCACGACCTTCTAGCGATATTCATAACGCCGTCCGCACGGGACACCAGCCGCCCCTGGATCCGATGGCCGGCGCTGTACACCAGCCAGCGTATCCCCGCGCATCAATACAAGGCCAGCCAGCCGCCCAGCGCCAGGCCCGCGCGCAGTCCGGCGACACGCCACCACCCCATCTGCCGGCGCAAGCTCATGCGATGGAGCGCGACCACGGTGACTTCACGCGGATCCCGCCCGGCTGCGTCGGCCGTTTTCCCGAGGAACTGCCGATCGGCGAATCCCTTCGGCCAAACCGGAGAGATCGCCGCGGCGGATGATTGACAACCGTCAAGCCCGCGCGTGTTTCCATCGTGTGCCGCCCTTCTGCCGCCCGATCCTGAACTTCTCACGACTCGCGTCGTGGTCGGTTGCGATCGCCTGCGGATTGATCACGCCACCGGCCTGGACGGGCGGGTCTGCTCCGGTCTGCGGGGATTGGGCCGCGGCCGATCTGCACGACGTGGGACAAATGTTCAGCCTGCCGACCGTGGAGAAACCGCGTACGCCGCGCAGCGAACGCCCGCTGGTGCTCCTGCCGGACGCAGCTGGCCGGATCGCCAGCCTCAACCGGCCCCGTTTGCGGGCGGAGGTCGACCTGCCGGTGTCGCCCGACGGGGCGGCGGCATTGCGACGAGAAGTCCTGGCGGCGACGGTACTCCTGCTTTGAGCAGGCGTTAACGCCCGTTCTTTTGGTCGAACCGCCGCGCGTGGCGGCTTTCTCGGTACCTCCAGCGTTGGGCCGCTCCGCCCCGCCCCATTTCATACCGTTCTCCGCTCATGGAAGGCATAAATTTGATTCAGGACCTGGCCATCGTGCTGCTCGCAGCCGGGGTGGCGGGTGCGCTCTGCAAGCGCATCGGGTTGTCCGTTATTGTTGGATACCTTGTGGCCGGCATGGTGATCGGGCCCTACACGCCGCCCGTTTCGCTCCTGATCGACATCGGGCGTATCGAGACGCTTTCGCAGATCGGCCTGGTGTTTCTGATGTTCGCCATCGGACTTAACCTCAGCCTGTCCAAGTTCCGCCAGCTGGGCGCAGGCGTCTTCATCGCCACGATCCTCGGCGCGCTGCTCGTGCTCAACATCACGCGGTTGATCGGCATTGGTGTGGGCTGGTCGACCAACCAGAGCCTGTTCATCGCCGCGATGTTCATGGTGTCCAGTTCGGCGGTGATCGCGAAGGTGATGGCAGACCTGAAGCTGTCACATGAACCGGCCGGGCAACTCGCGATGAGCATCACCGTCATGGAGGACGTCGTGGCGGTCGTCATGCTGGCGGTGCTGGCCACACGCACCGGCGTGCAAGGCGTCGAGTCGGCGGACATCGGGCGACTGCTGATCGGCATGAGTGCGTTCGTCGTGCTGCTGATCGCGCTCGGGTTGTCGCTCGTGCCGCGGCTCCTGCGCCGCCTCGATTCGCGGGCTGACCCCGAACTGCGCACCATCATCGTCGCCGGTGTGCTCTTCATGGTGGCACTGGCCGCCGTGAAGTCCGGATACTCGCTGGCGTTGGGCGCCTTCCTGCTGGGCGCGATCATCGCGGAGATGCCGCAGCGCAACGGCGTGGAACGGGCCTTCTCCGGCGCGCGCGACATGTTCAGCAGCGTGTTCTTCGTCTCGATCGGCCTGATGATCGACGTCCGTCTGATGGTCGACGTCTGGCCGACCATCCTCGCGCTCGGCCTTGGCATGATGCTCGTGCGCGCGGTGGCGACCGCCATCGCGATGATCCTGGTCGGTATTCGTCCGGCGGATGCACGACGCGCCGGCCTCGGGCTGACGCCCATCGGCGAGTTCTCCTTTCTGATTGCCCAGCTCGGAGTCAGCGCGGCGGTGCTCCCGCCGGCGTACTATCCGATCGCGGTTGGCGTCTCGGTGCTCACGGTGTTCCTTGCGCCGCCGCTGAACCGACTCGCGCCATCGATCCTCCGCTTCATGGACCGGCTGGAACCCTCCTGGCTCAAGCGAGGGCTCGAGGGCTACCACGATTGGGTGACTCAGCTCGGCGGTGCCGGCGCGGGAGCCATGTGGTGGCGGTTGAGCAAGGGACGCGCGCTGGCGATCGGCGTGGAGATGCTCTTTGTCACGGGCCTGCTGACCTTCTCCGAGCGGATCTTTGCGTCGATCGGCGAGAGCAAGTTCGCCGAGGATCTCAACCCGGGTGTTTTGGCCGCGGCCTTCTGGACGTTGCTGGGTTTGCTCGCGGTCATTCCGATCGTCGCGATCTGGCGCAATCTCAGCACCCTCTCGCTGATTTTCGCCGAGATCGTATCAATGCGGGCACGACTGTCGCCTCGGGTGGCCGAATTCGGCTTCAAGATCGCGGCGGCGCTGGCCCTGGGTTACTGGCTGCTCAACATCCTGCCGTTGGGGATGCTGCCGCCGCTGACGTGGCTCGTGCTGGGCCTGGCGTTGATCATCATGGTCGCAGTGTTCTCGCGGCGGCTGATTTACTGGCACAGCCAGTGGCAGCACAACATGCAGTCGGTGCTGGAAACGAGCGGCGAGCGCGGTCAGCCCCGCCGCTGGCTAAGCACGTCCGGAGACTGGCCGATCAACGTCCAGGAATTGCAGCTCCCCGAACGCGCCGCGTGCGCCGGCCAGACGATTGCCGAGCTGCGCATCCGTTCACGTTTCGGCTGCTCGATCGCGGAGTTGGACCGTGGTGGGCACGTCATCATTGCGCCCAGTCCAAGTGAGCGGCTGTACCCGGGCGATCGCCTGCTCTTCCTCGGCTCGCCGGACTCGATTGCAAAAGTGTCGGAAGAGCTCACGCGGCTGACGGAGAACCGCGAAGAGGGTTTCGCGGACGCGCGCCTCGAAGTGATTGCGGTCCCTCCCACCCTACGTGAAGCGATGACGCTGGCGGACCTGCGCACGTTGCATGTTACGGGTGCGCTGGTGGCAGGGATCGAGCGGGACGGGCGTCACATCACGCAATTGAGCGGTCAGGAGCAGCTGCTGCCCGGTGACCGACTGCTGGTCCTTGGAGCGCCCGGCAACGTCCGCGAACTGCGCCGCCGCCTCACCGAGTTGCTCGAGCCGGTGCCTCCCGAAGGCAATCCACCGCTCGCGGGTCCGGGTTTTGCGGGAGCAACGTAAGCCACTCCGGGGCGGCGAGTCGTCCAGCGCTTTGAAACGCGGCTGAGCGAGGTGCCACGTCAATATCAACCCGCAGCGGCGCCAGCCGCTTGCACCTGAGCGCGGCGTGCGAGAGGCTGGTCATTTCGTCTCATGCCCTACTCGTACCCACAACCGGTTGATCGTCGCCGTGCGCCGCAGGTGATCCGTCATCTGGCGCCGGGTGCGCTCGCGCTCGCCGGAACGGCCGGTTACATCAACTCCGTTGTTCTCGGCTTCTTCCATACGCCGGTCAGCCACATGACGGGAGCGGTGTCGCACCTGGGCCTCGATCTCGCGGCGGGCCAGTTCGGCGACAGTCAGGCCTCACTGATGATCATTGGGGGCTACCTGGCTGGGGCGCTTCTTGCTGGCTTGATGGTGGGAGCCCGGAAACTGGTGCCGAGCCGCCGGTACGGTTTCGCCCTGTTCATGGAAGGCCTGCTGCTCGCCGTCGCCGCCGCTTTGTTCTCCGTCCGGCACCGA
>JAEYQF010000074.1 GCA_023410155.1 Verrucomicrobiota bacterium
GGGAGATGGGGCGAAAAATCTTCACCGCGTGGATGTGTCGACGTCATGCGACACTGGCGCAATCGCAAAGATTCGTTTCGCGCTGATCGCATGCAAAGTTTCCCCGCTTGTCACCCGCCACGCCGCGCCCGCGGCCCACGGCGAGAAGGCTGGCAGCACCCAGCGGCGCGCGCTCGTCACCAACGCGGGCAGTTTCAATCTCGTGCCCGCGCCATCCCGCCACACGACTGCCGGGTGCAAGTGACCGATCACTTCGATCGCGCCCTCCGGCACCTCGATCGGCGTGTCGCCATGGTGGAAAAGATACGTCCCGCGCACCACGGATGACACGCAGCCGTCGAACTGCCAGCGCGCGTCGTGATTGCCGCGCACCGCGACCACCGGCACGCTCGCTTCCCGCAAGAAACGCTCCGCCCCCGCACGACCTTCCGCGGCGTGCAGGCAATCGCCGAGCCAGATCATTTCCCTCGGAGAGTAGTCTGCGATCAGCGCGCGCAGGCGCTGCTCGATCAGCTCGTCGCCCCACACCGGCACGAGATTGCCGCGCGCGCGATGGGCGGCTGAGTAACCCCAGTGCAGATCCGCAACGACGAGCAAACGTGCAGCCTCCAGCCAGAGCGCGAGCCGCGCATCGATCCAGGCGCCTGGTGAAAACTCCCAGCGCACGATACTCATATCATCCTTCGCTCGTTAAACGCAGCCCTGCCGCGATCCACCCTCCCGACCGCGCACGTCCCGAATGGCGGCGATGTTCGGACCGAGTCGCGCCAGGGTGCTTCCCGAGTCGGGCCGGTGTCTGTGCCGAGTCGCACCCGTGTGTGGACCGAGTCGCACCCGTGTGTGGACCGAGTCGCGCCACGTTGCGTCCCGAGTCGCGCCGAGGTGCGAGCAATGTCGCGCCCCGGCGCACCCAGTTCCACCTGAGCCACACTGCCGGACGGCACCGAGAATACGTCAACTAATAGCTGACGTTGTAGCGGTGCCATACATCTGGTGGTAGAGGCGTTCGATGGTGGTTTCGGGATCTTCGAGGGTCATGGTTTCCTTGATTTTGCTGACGTAGATGCCGAAGGAGAACGGGCTCACTTTTTCGAGTTCCCGCAAGTCCCACGCGAGGGTTGGCACTGTATCCAGAAACTGGAGCGCACGGGGCAGATCGAGGAAGCGCTGAGTGGCCTCGGCATACGCTTCGACGAGCAGCGGATGATCGGGCTCGTGCTGGCGCAGCACTTCGAAAATGATCTCGGCGCTCCATTGCAGCATGCGCGTGCCGCGCTCCACGCCGCGGGTGCGCCGCGGCACCATGAGGCCCGTCTGCGCCACGCCGCGAAACTGCCATTTCACCAGCGAAGCTTCGGCGAGCGCGGCGCGCAGTGCGTCCTCCGCGCCTTCGCGCCGGAAGAGGTGCGCGAGCTCTTCGCGCGTCATCACCTGAAACGAGCGGAGGCTCAGGAGGAATCCGTAGTCGTCGATGGTGGCGAGCGCGTTGCCGCCCTTGGTTTCCTGCACGCGCTGCGCGACGATGCGGGAGAGGGCGTCGTTGGCCGAGCGACCGATCAGCGCATGGAAGAAATAGTGCACGAGATCTCCCTCGCGGAAGACCTCGATGAGGAATTTCTCGGCGGTCGGGATCACGGATATCTGCGCCTGCAACGCGAAGTGCTGCGCAAGGGCCGTGGCGTTGGCCCGCGAGAGGTCGTATTCGGAAAGCAAATACTGCACGGCCTCGTCCTCGCCGTGAGCGAGCTCAAGGCGGCGGGCGAGCCCGGTTCGCAGGCGCACGACTTCGGCGGCGAGGCCGGACGCGAGCGGCATCTTGTTCGCATACCAGCGTGGCACGGTGGGGAGCTGGTTGTCCGCGGGCGCGACGTGGGCGGTGAGGAGATGGCTTTTGACGAGCCGCACGCAGCGGCCGTTGAGCACGAAAACATCACCCGGGCGCAGGCCCTTCATGAAATTCTCCTCCACCTGGCCGATGGCGCGACGCTTCAGGATCACACGCACCATGCTCTCGGTGTTGATCGTGCCGATGTTCTGGTAGAAGTCGCGGGCGACGCGCGGGAGCGTCAGGGCAAGATGTCCGTGCTCGTCGATCCGGATTTTACCGAAGGTGCCGGCGTAGTTGCGCTCCAGCGAAGCGCCGCCGCCGTGCAAGTAGCGCACCACGCGGTCGAACATGGCGCGATCGAGGGTGCGAAACGGGTAACTACGGTGCAGCAGGGCCAGCGCCTCCTCGGGCGTGACGCTCTCGAACACGGCCAGGCCCACGAGGGTCTGCGCGAGCACATCGCGAGGGTTTTCGGGAATTTTCACCGGCTCGAGCTCGCGACGGGCCATCATGCGGGCGGTCACGGCGCATTCGGCGAGGTCGTTGATGTTGCTGGCGACCAGCACGCCGTGACTCGTCCGCCCCATGGAGTGACCTGAGCGGCCGAGTCGCTGGAGCGCACGGGCGACGCCTTTGGGCGCGGACACCATCACGACGAGGTCGATGGAGCCGATGTCGATGCCCATCTCGAGGGAGGTTGAGCAGACAACAGCGCGCAGTTCGCCACGCTTCAGGCGATCCTCGATCTCAAGCCGCACGCTGCGATCGAGCGAGGCGTGGTGCACCTCGATCTGCGAATCGAGTTGGGGGAGGAGTTGTTTGAGCCGCAGCCCGATCGATTCCGCGCCGCTGCGAGTATTGGTGAAGATGAGCGTCGTCTCGTGGCGGAGGAGCAGATCGCCCAGCTCGCGGAGCACACGCGTGGCGGTGTAACCGGCCGGTGGATACGCATTGGCGCGGAGCGGAGAGAAGACTTCGATGCGGGCGGGCTTGCGCTCGATGATCTCGATGATCCGGCACTCGCGGCCGGGACCGACGAGAAACTCGGCGAGCGTGTCCAAGGGGGAAACGGTCGCGGACAGGCCGATGCGGGTGAGGCGCGCCGGGCGCGCGGAGATCGGAGTTGGGAGATCGGGGTTGGGCTCTGGTTTCTCTGTTGCCGCCTGTTGGAGTCCGTTCGCTGAACCGGACGCCAGCGGAGTGGCGTCTGTCGCGTCAGAGTTCGGCTGGGGAATCCCTGCAATCTCCTCGAGCCGTTCGGCCGCGACCATCAGCATCGAGCCGCGCTTGTTTTCGGCGAGGGCGTGCAATTCGTCGGCGATGAGGAAGCGCGTGGCACGAAACGCCGAGAGCCAGCCGGGCTGGCTGAGCAGGAGCGTGAGACTCTCGGGCGTGGTGACGAGGAGGTGCGGCGGTTTGCGGCGCTGTTTCGCACGTTCGGCCTGGGTCGTGTCGCCCGAGCGCACGCCGACGCGCACCCAGTCCCAGCCCAGTTCCGCAAGCGGCTCCTGGAGATTTTTCTGCAGATCGTAGGCGAGCGCGCGCAGCGGGGAGACATAGACCGCGACGATGCCGTTGGGCAGGTCGTGCGACGCGTGCAGCCGCGCGAGGTGATCAAAGATGCCGAGAAAGGCGGCGAGGGTCTTTCCGCTGCCGGTGGGCGACGAGACGAGCACGGAGCGGCCCGAGAGGATTTCGGGAATCGCTTGGAGCTGCGCGGGAGCGAAGTGACCGAAACGGCCGCGGAACCACGCGGAAAGTTCCGGCGACAAGGTGGAGAAGAGCCCGGCGTCGGTGACCGTCGCAGAGGTGAGCTTCGTGAGCATCGCGGGCGATCAGCGTCGGGCGGCAAACGCGGGCGGAGCCGCGAGGCGGCGGCATGTTTCCAGGGTGTCGATTTCCGCCGGTGTCTTATCCGCACGGATACGGGCGATGCGCGGGAACCGCAGGGCAAAACCGCTCTCGTGGCGGTCGCTGGGCTGGATCGAGTCGAAGGCGATTTCGAGCACGGTGTCGGGCACGACGCGGCGGAATCGGCCGTGAACCTCGAGCGTGTGATCGAGGAAATGCTGCGTGAGATGGATGATTTCGGCATCGGTGAGTCCCGAGTAGGCCTTGCCGACGGTGAGCAGGCGGTTGCCGTTTTCCTCGTCGCGGATCGCAAACGTGTAGTCGCTGAGCACGGCATGGCGTTTGCCATGGCCGTATTCGGCGCCGACCACGACGACATCGAGCGTGGCGTAGGCCTTCTTGAGTTTTAGCCAGGCCAGTCCGCGGCGGCCCGGGGTGTAGGCGCTCTGCGGATCCTTGGCCATCAGCCCTTCGTTGCCGCGCTGGCGGGCGGCGAGGAAGGCGGCGTCGATCTCGGCGGCGGTCCAGACGTGCTGAACGGGAGCGAGAGGAAAACGTGCACTGAGCGGAGTGGGCAAGGGAGAGAGCAAGGCGGTCAGTTCCTCGCGACGCTCGGCGAGCGGAGTCTTGAGCAGCGTGCGTCCATCGCGCCAGAGCAGATCGTAGCAGGAGAGCGACACGGGGATCTCGGAGCCGAGGAAGAAGTCGTCGCCCCCTTTTCGGCCCAGGCGTTTTTGCAATTCCGCAAACGGCAGCGCGCGTCCGTCGCGCCACGCGAGCAGTTCGCCATCGATGATCGCGTCGCCGGGCAGTTCGCGGGCGGCGGCGGCGAGTTCGGGAAACGTTTCCGTGATCCGGTTCAGGTCGCGGGAGTAGAGTTCCACGCGCGTGCCGGCCTTGTGGAGCTGACAGCGGATGCCGTCGTATTTTTCTTCGAGCCAGATCGAGACCGGAGTGGTGGAGGGCTCGAGTGGCGCGCCGGAGGAGGCGCTTCGGCCGGCGGCGAGTTCGCTGAAGCGCGCGACGATCGCGTCCGCTGTCGGCTCGGGGCTCGCGAGCATGAACTGGAGCGGATTGAAAACGCGCAGCTGAATCGTGTGCAGCTCGCCGGCTCGCGCAGCGCGAACGACCGCAGCGATGTCGCCGCACAGCATGTTGGCTTCGCGCACTTCATCGAGCGTGCGACCGCTGGCGACGGCGATCGCCTCCTCGAGCAATCCCATTTTCAAGCCGATGCGCAGATCGCCGGTGATGATCTTCACGAGATAACGGATCTCGCCCGTGGAGAGCGTGCGGAAACGCTCGCGCAGAAGTTCGAGTTTCGCGGCAGGCCCGCGCGCGGCGGCGACTTGATCGAAGAAGGTGGCGAGCTCGCCGAGTGGGCATGGTCGGGGCGAGGTTTTGCCCACGAGCACCGCGCCGGTGGCGTCACCTGCATCGGCGAACCGGTTGTAGGCCTCGCGGTAGGCAGATTCGCTGCCGGGCGCGAGTTCGAGCACGGCGCGTTTCACGATCGACCAGCCAAGCGTGAGCGTGCGCGGATCGCTCTGCGGGAAAGGCCGCCCGGTGAGGAACACGGCGGCGATGGCAGCATCATCCGTGTGAAGGGCGCGGAGATACGCCTGCAGAAGGGCGATCTTCTCGAGTTTGGCGGCGGTGGCTTTCACCGCATCGGCGACCTCGACGAACCGGGCAAATGCTTCGGTGGCGATCGGCGCCGGCGATGCTTCGGGAGAATCGGCGGATTCTTCGACCACTGGTGCGGACGCCGCCACGCTCGTGCGCGCAAGACCGAACTCAAGTTGGTTATCCTGATTGATCGCCCACGCTTCGATGCCCCGGTCGCGGAGCGTCTGCGCAAACTCGCGCGAGAATCCGTGCAGGGTCAGGACCCGTTGTGGCGCGACTCGCTCCACGAAGCGGAGCA
Organism: Verrucomicrobiota bacterium; assembly: GCA_023410155.1. Classification (GTDB taxonomy): domain Bacteria; phylum Verrucomicrobiota; class Verrucomicrobiia; order Opitutales; family Opitutaceae; genus Opitutus. Next base: position 5,607 of record JAEYQF010000074.1, read on the forward strand.
GGTCGGCATAGTCGGCGTGATCGGACAGCGGGAACGCGGCGTCGCATTGGTAGCGATAGATCGCGCCCGGATCCATCGCCCAGCCGGTGATCATCGCGGTGCGACGCTGCGGGATTTTGCGGATGAACGACGAGTCGCGCGCCTGCGGCGGACAGATCACCACGTGTCCGGCGAGTTCCTCGGCGTCGAACTCGCGGTAAGGTGGGAAGGTGAGCCCCATCTCCTCGTAGATCCGCGTGAGTTTGCAGGTCTGCGGATGCAGCATCACCGGCAGGCGCGCTTCGGACAGTCCGCTCAGGAGCTCCTGGCTCTTGCCGAGACTGTAGCCGAACAGCACCGGCGTCTCGCCGTTGGAGAGTGTTTCCTCGCAGAAGTGCGAGATGGCGCGAAGGACGTCGACGGTCGGCGGAAACACATACTGGGGCCGGCCGAAGGTCGTCTCCATGATGAGCGTGTCGGCGTGTGGTGTGGCACACGGTTCAGCCGAGAGACCCGGGCGAAGTTTGAAGTCGCCGGTGTAGAGCAGTGAGCCGTGGTGCTCGTGAGTGAGCAGCGCCTGGGCGGAACCGTAGATGTGTCCGGCGGGATGCAGCGTAATCGCGCAGGTGGCGGTCAGCGATTCGGTCTGACCGAACGGAAGGACATGTTCCGTGCGCTTCGCGGGCAGACGTGCACGCATCAGCCGGGCGGTGCCGGCGGACGCGATGATTTCGCGGTGTTCGGCCACGTGATCGAAATGCGCATGCGACACAAACGACCGTGCCACGGGGAAATGTGCGTCGAGCCACCAGCCGATTTGGGGCAGCCACACGCCATTGCGAAACTCGATTTGCCAGCTCATGGGGCGGGAGCAGGAGAAAGGATGCGAGCCAGCGTCCAACGCAAGTGACGCCTGCGCGTGCAACCCGCGATTCAGTTCAAGCCGAGCGTGCCGAGACCGAGCAACAGTAGCAACCCCACCGCAACCGCCCACCAATACCACGGAATCCCCGCGGTGGGCGGACGTGCGGCCCGTTGCGCGGAGGACTCATCCTCGGGCAACTCGAGTCCGTCGTAAACGCTGGACTCACGCCAGCCGGTGCGTTCGTCGGCGCCGCACTCCGGACAGGCGCGGGCGTGCGGCGGGATGTCGGCGCCGCACTGAGCGCACTCAGGCGGTGGGCGGAGCGAGCGGGACATTGGAAGCGGGACGATCTTCGAGGTATTTGTGACGCACCAGCCGCCACGCCGTCACGAAGAACGCGGTCAGCGGGATCGCGAGCAGCATGCCGAGCACGCCATTGAACGCGGTGCCCCAGAAAAAGACTGCGACGATGATCGCCACGGGATGGAGACCGGTTTGGTGGCCCATGATTCGCGGCGTGAGAATCCAGCCTTCGATCACCTGCACCACGAGGTTGACGAGCAGCACCAACCCCAGCAGATGCCAGCCGCCACCGGGCTGGAAAAACGCCAGCGGCAGCGCCACTGCGAGGCCGATAATCGTGCCGAGATAGGGGATGATGTTGAGCACGCCCAGAGCGAGGCCGATGAACAGTCCGAAGCGCAGTCCGATGAGCGAAAAGCCTGCGGCGAACAGCACGCCCATGGTGAGGCCGATCACGATCTGTCCGCGGAAAAACGCCTCCACGATGCCGATGAACTCACGCACGAGAAAGACGATGTCCTCTCGCAGCGTCGGTCGCACGAACGACAGGCCGCGGGACAAGTTTCGCGTGGGCTCTCCCCGGGCGAGCAGGAAGAAGAAAAGATAGACCGGGATGATCGCCAGGTGGGCGATAAATGCCACCAGGCCGACGACGCCGCCGCCGGCCGCGCGCAGCGAAGGCAGCGTGAGGGTGACGATCGACTTTGCCTGTTCGGAGATGCTCTCGACGATGTTGCGGATGGCGGGATTCTCGAGCTGGCGCTGCACCACCGCGACCCACTGCGGATAGTGCGCCTGCACGAAGGTCACCGCGCGCGTCCACAGCTCTGGGAAGTAATTGATGAACGCGATCACCTGATCGACCAATGGCGGCACCGCGAGCACGAGCAGACC
>JAEYQF010000094.1 GCA_023410155.1 Verrucomicrobiota bacterium
CAACATCCTCGGTCTCCAGTTCAGCCGAGAGATTCCGGTGACAGAGTGGCTAGATCCGGGTTTCCTCGCGGTGCAGAAGATGGCCGAGGCTCAGTTCCCCCGCCAAGTCGTGCGCATCCTGGGGAACGCCCAAAAAGGAAAAATCTTTCTCATCCAGACCTGGTCGGATCGACACCCGTCGGCCTATCACATCCTGGATCTGGAGAAGCGCCAGATGGGCTTGGTGAAGAACTCGCGGCCTTGGATCAATCCGGACCGCATGCGCCCGATGAGCATGATCAAATATCGCACCGCCGAAGGTCGCGAACTTGATGCATATCTGACCCTGCCCGCCGGCGCGTCCAAGGCCACACCTGCGCCCCTCGTGGTGCTTCCGCATGGCGGGCCGTGGGTGCGTGACACCTGGGGCTTCGACGACGAGGTGCAGTTTCTCGCGAGTCGCGGCTATGCCGTCCTGCAGCCCAATTATCGCGGTTCGCCGGGCTACGACTGGATGTTCCCGGTCGAGGACCAATGGGATTTCTTGAAGATGCATGCCGACGTGACCGCAGCCACACGGCAGGCGATCAAGACCGGACTCGTCGATCCCAAGCGCGTGGCGATCATGGGCGGCTCGTTCGGCGCCTACCTGGCGCTGTGCGGCGTGGTGCATGAGCCCGACCTGTATCGCTGCGCGGTGACGATCGCGGGTGTCTTCGACTGGGCGGAAGTGGTGAAAGAGGAGAAATACTACCAGTTCGAATCGCCTCAATACGCCCGCATGCTCCGCAAGCTCGGCGACCCAAAAAAGGAGAAGGACAAGTTCGATGCCATCTCACCGATTCGGCGGGTCGAGCACGTGCGCGTGCCGATGTTTGTGTCGCACGGCAAAGACGATGCCGTGGCAGCCGTCGGCGAATCGAAGCGCCTCATCGCCGCCCTGCGGAAGAACAACGTGCCGGTCGAGTCGCTGCTCGTGGGCGAAGAGGGTCACGGCATGGCGCGATTCAGCAACCGCGTAGAACTCTACCGTCGGATCGAGGCGTTTCTCGCGAAGAATCTGCCGGTCGGTCCGGCGGTCCTGTGAGCGACCGCTGGCGACCGCGCTTTCACCTCGATTGGAGCAACAAAAAGCCGGTGCGTTTCGCGCACCGGCTTTTTATCGGGCTGAACGGGACGTCAGCTTACTCGCTGAGGCCCGGCCACGGCGTGATCGCATTCAAGGCCGGGACGATCGCGCGACGCAGGGCGAGGAAGTCGATCGAGCCGGTTTGCCGGTAGATCACCTTGCCTTCAGGATCGAGCACCAGCGTGTGCGGGAGGGCGCCGTTCCACTCCGGGTCGAGCGCTTCGGCGAGGGCGTATTTGTCTGTCGAGCCGAAGATCAGGTTGCGCGTCGACGCGTGCTTCTTCTGAAGAAACTTCAGCACCTTCGCCTCCTCGTCGGGAAACTGCGCGGCGAGCGTGACGAGTTCGAAATCGCGCTGACGGAACCGCAGGTTCTGCTCGATCAACTCGTCAAACTCCGAGACGCACGGGCCGCACCAGGTCGCCCACACGTTGATCATGCGCACTTTTCCGCTGCCGGCATTGGCCCGCAGTTCGCGCAACGCGGCGGCGTCGGCGCGCTCGAGTGACACCGGTTCCTTTTTCACCTTCTCCATCCACCGGCGATTGTCCTCGGTTTTATCCGCCCACTTCGTGGAGCAACCGAACACGCGGGTCGTGGTGACCGCGGGCTCCTTTCCCGCGAGCAAAGCCTCGATCGCGTTGGCCGTGTCGCGATGCTTCACCAGGTCTTCGCGCTCCGAATCGTCGATGCGGCCCTGGAAGCGGAGTTTGCGCTGCTCGTCGAAGATAAACACATGCGGCGTGGCGATGACGCCGAATTTTTCCGAAAGGGCCTGCGTGGGGCCGTCGTCGGCGAAGGGGAAGTTGAACTGCGCGTGCTCGGCGCGGACTTTCATCTCCTCAAACGTGTCGCCGAGATCCGTATAGCCCATCTCGTCGAGTCGCACTGCTTCGGCGTGATTGGGATTGATGGCGAGGAAGGCGACCCCGCGTGACTGGTAGGTTGTCACCAGTTTTTTGATACGCTCCTCGTAGGCCTGCGCCGTCGGGCAGTGATTCGAGGTGAATACCAGCACCAGCACCTTGGCCGTTTTGAAATCGGCGGGGCCGTAGGTCTTGCCGTCGACCGCGGGCAGACTGAAGTCCGGCAAGGCGGAACCGAGGGGGAGGACGGGACGATCCTTGGCGAAGAGGGACAGGGCCGAAAAGAGGAACGCGAGGCACGCGAGACGCAGAACAGGAGTGGAGGGCATACGTTATCTTCGTTATGTTTGGGTGGGGGCGCCGCAAGGGCATCGGTGAGTTTGCCGCGCGGTAGTCGTGACGAACCAGGTCGCAAAAAGGTGCGCATCGAGTCGCGACATGGTGCGTCCCGGGTCGCGCCAAGATCCGGACCGAGTCCCGCCCTGATGCGGCATGAGTCGCGCCGAAACCGGGATTGAGTCGGGCCCTGAGGTGCACCGCGTCGTGCCAAGATCTGGCATGGATCGGGCGTCAATGCGGACCAAGCCGAGCCCCGCGCGTGCGGATCGTGCCTGTTTCGTGGCAAACCACACGTCAACGAATCGTTGCGTTGTGGTGTCGGCGGTCGTCGGGGGAGGCCGCCGGTGTCGCGGGCGACTCAGGCGGTCGGCTGGGGTTGGCGGAGCTGACGTTTGCCCGCGGAGCGCGGGGCGGGTGTCGCGGTGGGCAGAGGGGCGGGCGGCGGGAGTTCCGCCGCGGGGCCAGCGGAGGTCTGGCTGCCGAGGACAATCGAGCGGAGGTCGTGGACGGCCTCGCGGAACGCGTTTGCTCGATTTTCCAATTCGTGCGCGTGAGCGGAGGTTTCCTGGGCGGAGGCAGCGTTGGCCTGCGTCACGCCATCGATTTGGTGCACGGCGTTGGTGATCTGCGCGATGCCGGAGGTTTGTTCGCGCGAGGCTTCGGCGATGGCGTTGACGAGGCGTTCGACGTCGCGGGCTTTTTCGAGAATGTTGGTGAGGGTCTGCGCGACTTGAAGGGTGATGTCGGCGCCGGCTTTGGTGCGGACGCCGGATGCGGTGATTTTGTCGGTCGTCTCGCGTGCGGCGTTGGCGCTGCGCTGGGCGAGGGTGCGGACTTCTTCGGCGACGACGGCGAAACCGGCGCCTGCTTCGCCCGCGCGGGCGGCTTCGATGGCGGCGTTGAGCGCGAGGATGTTGGTTTGAAACGCGATCTCGTCGATGGTCTTGATGATGCGGGTGACGTCTTCGCTGGAACTGCGGAGTGCGTCCATGGCCTCGGTGAGTTGAGCCATCTGAGCAGCGCCTTCTTCGGCCGCGGTGCGGGTCTCGTTGGCGGAGTGCTGGGCTTGTTGTGCGTTGTCGGCGTTGCTGCGGGTCATGCCGGAGATCTCTTCGAGGGTGGCGCTGGTTTCCTCGAGCGAAGCGGCTTGGGAACTGGAGCCATCGGCCACGGTGGAGCAGGCGGTGCGGACGGAGGCGGCATTTTGGGCGGAGAGGTCGGCTTCGCTGAGCAGGCGCTCGGTCGTGGCGAAGATCGGGCGGCTGATGCTGCGGCCGAGCTGGCGGGTGAGCCAGAGGACGAGCAGTGCACCGAGGGCAAGGCTGACGGCCGTCCAGAGTCGACGCTGGCGGGCGGAAGCCAGGGTGTCGGCGCACGTCTCGACGAAATCTTCGCGCAGCATCCGGTTCTCCTCGGCCATTTGGCCGGTGAGGAAGCCCCAGCTGGCGCTCCAGCCTTGCTCGTTTTCGATCGGGGGAGGGGTGTTGTTCAGGGCGGCTTCGCCGTGGGCGCGGAGGAGTTTGTCGACTGTTTTCCACTCCTCGGATTCGTAGAGTCGGACGAAGTGATCGCGCAGGGCACCCTGGCTGAGCGCAATCACGTCCTGCCAGTAGAGGTCGGCGAGTTCGGCTCCGTGGATGACGGAGATCGCCTCGCTGGGCGTGAAGCTGCGGTCGGACTTCGAAGCGCGGAGTTGGTGATAGTAGAAGATCATGCCGCCGACATCCATGGCGGATTTGCGCACGAGCATGAGCTTGGGCATGACCGCGAGCTTACGCACGATGACGTCGCTGGTGGTCGCATCGACCAGCAGGGGCAGCACGGCGTCGACATCGTGGCGGAAAGCGCGATATGCGGCCATGATGCCGACGGAGGACTCATCGCCGGTTTGAGTGTCGACGGTCTGCCGCAGTTGGGGGAGATCTCGCACGTGCTCTTCAATGCGATCGAGAGCAGCGCGGAGTGGGGCGGACAGCGCGTCGGCGTCGACTGCGGCGCGTAGTTCGCGGTAACTGGCGAGCGCTTGATCGGTTTCGATGCGCCATTGATCCTGCTGGATGCGCGCTTCGCGCCGCTCCGCGTCGGTCGCCGCAAAAGTGGGTTTGAAGAAATACCAGTTGGTCGACTCTTGGTCGATGCGCGCCTCGAGGTCGCCGAGTTTCCAGACCAAGCTCGAGAGCTCGCCCAAGTTCTCCAGCTCGCGCACGTCGCGGTGTGCACGCCAAGTCATGATCGTCCCGGGGATGAGTCCGCCTACCAACGGGATAAGGACGAGCAGTAGAATCTTACGCTCCAGATTCAGGGCGCGATTAAGCATAACGCCCTAGACGGCACGAATCGGCAGAACTTTAGCCGGTCGAACGGGTTCCGGACGCACCGCCACAGCGAAGAAGGGCCAGGCGGGCGAACTTCGGTCTGCCTAACGAGCAGCGCTCCGCGCGGATCGCGAGTAGGGCTGGCATTGCCGGACGGCTGGAGCCGCGCGTGTCTTGAACAGCTCCGCGAAGCTCAGACGCGCTTGCGGCTTTCCCGGGAGGCGCGCTTCACCGGGGGGCGCGATGCCGTCTCTTGGGTTTGGGCGCGGGCGTTGCGTAGTTCCGCTTCGGCCGCGAGCCAGAATTCGACGTCGCGGTCTGGTGGGCTGCCGGCATTGAGCCACATCTCTCGCGCGCGGGCGGAGATCTCGGCGTGAGCGTTTTCCGAAGAGGGAGGGGTGGAGTCCATGGGGAGGGCGAGTGCGAGCGGTTGTCACCCGCGAATCGCTAGCATGGTCAACCCCAAGGGCAGCGGGTTCCGCCGCGCGTTCTGGCGTTAACTCGCGGCGGCGACCGCGGACGGATCGCCGACTTGCCGGCCTGTGTGCGCATCGAAGTGGAGAGTCGCTCCACTGACGGTGAGCACCGACAGCACGTCGTCTTGCTCGCTTAGGATCGCGGCGCAGGGATCGCCGGCGAACGGCCACTCGGCGACCCATTGCAGGCGCAGGGCGGCGTCGACACAGTAAAGATTGGCGATGCCCGGCAACAGCCCGAGCGGATTCTCGCGCACGTAGGTGCGCAAC
>JAEYQF010000222.1 GCA_023410155.1 Verrucomicrobiota bacterium
TACTTGCTTCTTAAATACCGTGCCCAGCACTTCTTCGGCGGGGCGCGGCGCACGTTTCCCGCCATCTTCCCTTCGGTTAATTTCCAACTCGGCGAACTCACCATTTCGAGTAACCAACTCTTCGTCATCGGCGTCGCCGCCATCCTGCTCGTGGTGCTGCAGCTGATCGTCTTTCGCACGCGCATCGGCACCGCCATGCGCGCTGTCTCGATGAATCCCAAAGCAGCCGCACTCATGGGCGTGAACAACGATGTCGTCATCGCCTTCACGTTCGCCCTCGGCTCCGCCCTCGCTGGCGCCGGTGGCATCCTTTACGCGGTCAATTATCCTTCGATCGACCCCCTCATGGGCGTGATGCCCGGCCTGAAGGCCTTCGTCGCCGCGATCCTGGGCGGCATCGGCAACATCCCGGGCGCAGCCCTCGGCGGCCTGTTGCTCGGCACGGTCGAGACGTTCGTCGCCGGCAGCGAGTGGTCCACCTACAAGGACGCCATCGCGTTCGCGATTTTGATCGTCATCCTTCTCTTCCGCCCCGCCGGCCTCCTCGGCCGGTTCACGATCGAGAAAGTGTGATGGCGCGGACGATGAAGCGCAGAGCTGAGAGTCTAGTGTCTAGAGTCCGATCCATTCCGGAAGGTTCTCCCGCTCTCAGCTCTCGCCTCTCCGCTCTCCGCTTCACCCGTCTCAGCGCTTCTCCCTCTCAACTCTCTACCCACCACTCCCAACTCGGCCCCACGCCGTCCGCATGATCCCGAAGCCGCTCCTCTTTCTCATCGCGGGCCTCGCCGTCGCCTTCGGGGTCTCGCATTTCTCCGAGCACATCGATCCGTATCACCTCGATGTGCTCACCGGCGTCGGCATCAATGTCATCCTCGCTGTCTCGCTGAATCTGGTAAACGGCTACACGGGCCAATTCTCCCTCGGTCACGCGGGCTTCATGTCCGTCGGCGCCTATCTTGCCGCAGCCACCACGGTGATCTGGGGACCCATGCTGCTCGGGGAAGACGGCGGCACCACGTTTCAGCAAGGTCTGCTCTTCCTCGGCGCGCTGCTCGGCGGCGGTTGCGCCGCCGCGCTCGCCGGACTTTTTGTCGGCGTGCCGTCGCTGCGTCTCAAGGGCGATTACCTCGCCCTGGTCACGCTGGGTTTCGGTGAGATCATCCGCGTCACGTTTCAAAACGTGGAATCCCTCGGCGGCGCGCTCGGCCTCAATGGCATTCCGCCCTACACCACGATTTTCTGGGTGCTCGCGTTCGTCGCGCTCACGATCTTCGTCGTCACGAGTCTCGTGAATTCCACCTATGGTCGCGGTTTCCTCGCCACGCGCGATGACGAGATCGCGGCCGAGGCCGTCGGCCTTAACACCACACGTTACAAGATCGTCGCCTTCGTTGTCGGCGCGTTTTTCGCCGGGATCGCCGGCGGACTTTACGGGCATTTCAAGATGACGATCACGCCCACGGGTTTCGATTTCACCAAGAGCATCGAGCTCGTCGTGATGGTCATCCTTGGCGGCATGGGCAACACGCTGGGCGTCGTGCTCGCCGCTGTGCTCCTCACGTTGCTCCCCGAGTTACTGCGTCCGATCGCCGAGTATCGCATGGTAATCTACTCGGTGCTCTTGATCGTGCTCATGCTCGCCCGTCCGCAGGGCCTGCTCAACGTTCGCCTGCCCGGCTCCAGGAACACCGCCAACTGACGCGATGACGCCGCCGCTTCTCCAACTCGACAAAGCCACCATCCGCTTCGGCGGACTCACCGCCGTCAACGCGGTGGACTTCGTCGTCAACGAAGACGAACTCGTCGGCCTTATCGGCCCCAATGGCGCGGGCAAGACCACCGTCTTCAATCTCATCACCGGCGTCTACCGCCCGACCGAGGGCAGCGTGGCCTTACTCGGGCGCGATCTCACCGGGCTTCGCGTCAGCGAGATCGTCGGCCTCGGCGTCGCGCGCACGTTCCAAAACATCCGCCTCTTCGGCTCACTCACGGTCTTCGACAACGTTCGCGCTGCCTGCAACCTGCACCGCGACACGCACGCGCTGCATTCGCTGCTCCGTTTCCGCGCCTTCTCGCGCGACGAAGCTGCGATCACGCGCCGCGCCGAGGAGCTGCTCGAGATTTTCAATCTTCGCCGCTTCCGCGATTCGCTCGCGCGCAATCTCCCCTACGGCGAACAACGCCGCCTCGAGATCGTGCGCTGCCTCGCCACGCAACCGAAACTGCTTCTCCTCGACGAGCCCGCTGCCGGCATGAATCCGACCGAGAAGACCGAACTCGTCCGTCTCATCCAGCAAATCCAGAAGCAGTTCAAACTCTCCATTCTCCTCGTCGAACACTCGATGAAAGTCGTGATGAGTTGCTGCCAGCGCATCGCCGTCCTGGATTACGGTGTGAAGATCGCCGAGGGCGATCCCGCCGCCATCCAGTGTGATCCCAAAGTCATCGAAGCCTACCTCGGCGAAGACCACCAAAAGTCCCTCTCGCATCATTGATCCCCATTTGAACCACAGAGGCACAGAGATCACCGAGCGGAACCCTTCCTCGCTTTACGCCACAACGGTCATTTCAGGGCTATTCTCCGTGTCCTCTGTGCCTCTGTGGTTTTTTACTCATGCTGACGGTTTCTGATCTTTCGGTTTCCTACGGCGCCATCGCCGCGCTCTCCGGTGTCTCGTTCGAGATTCCCACCGGCGCGATTGTCACGCTCGTTGGTGGCAATGGCGCCGGCAAGACTACCACCCTGCGCGCGATCTCCGGTCTCATTCCTTCGCGCGGCGGCCGCGTCACCTTCCAAGGCGAAGACATCACCACGCTCTCCGCTCACAAAGTCGTCGCACGCGGCCTCTGCCACGTGCCCGAGGGACGCATGATCTTCGCCAACCTCACCGTCGACGAGAACCTCTCGATGGGCGCTTACCTGCAGCGCGACGAAGCACTCATCGCGAAGAACCGCAATTACGTCTTTTCGATCTTCCCGCGCCTCAAGGAGCGCATCAAGCAAACCGCGGGCACGCTCTCCGGCGGCGAACAGCAGATGCTCGCGATCGGCCGCGCGCTGATGAGCAATCCGAAGTTCCTGATGCTCGACGAGCCCTCGCTCGGCATCGCGCCGCGGCTCATCAGCACGATCTTTGAGAAGATCGTGGAGATTAACCGTGATCACGGGATCACGATCCTGCTCGTCGAGCAGAACGCGAATCTCGCGCTCGAGGTTTCCACCTACGCCTACGTGCTCGAAACCGGACGCATCGCGATGCAAGGCGAGAGCAAACAACTCCGAACCGACCCGCGTCTGAAAGCCACCTACCTCGGCGGCTGAGTAAAGGGGTCACGAGCGACGGCACCTCGCTGCCGTCCATCCAACGTCGGGAGCGCAAACGGCCGGGCGCGGAAACCGCCCCATCCGGCTAATTCCGCATCCTTTCGTATCCGAATCCGGTGCGCGTCGCGCCCCAGTCCGGACCGACTCGCAACCCAGTCCGTCCCGGCCCGCGCCATTGTTCGCACGCGATCGTTCCGATGTGCGGACCGACTCGCGCCAAGGAGCGTCCCACGTCGCGCCCCTTGCCCCGCTCCCGCCTGCGCGATCGTCCTCTCTTCGCCCTCACCCGCGGCCGCCCCGCACTCACCCACGCCAACGCGCCACCCATTAGTTGACGTTGGTGCGGAAGCTCTCCGTGGCCACGACGGCAAAGGGCACCACGCGGAAGAGGTCGGCGACGAGCCATTCGGGGGCGGGATCGACGGAGCGCTGGGCGAAGATGTTCTTCCACGGGCCCGGGATATTCGGCGGAAGCACGATGCGTGTGTCGTCCCACACGAGGCCAAGCGGGGGCGAGCCGAGGCGGCTCGACAGGCGCGGCACGACTACGACGACCATCTTGCTGTCCCACGCGCGCGCAAACGCCGCGACCTCGTGGCTAAAGCGACCGCGCACTTCGAGCGGCAGATAGTTGCCGTGCTGGAAAAGTTCGGCGTTGGCCCCGCGATACTGGAGGAGCGCCCGCGTCAGGTGCAGCTTGATCGCTCCAGTCCGCCAGTCGCGGAGAAGTTCCGTCCAGTCCACCTGCGTCTGGTCTGCAAGGCGCTGCCGGCGTTCGAAGTTCACTTCCCGGCGGTTGTCGGGGTCGACGAGACTGAGGTCCCACAATTCGCTGCCTTGGTAGAAATCGGGGACTCCCGGCGACATGGTCTTCAACACGACTTGTGAGAGCGAGTTGATCAGGCCGAGCTGGGCCACACGCTGCGCCTGCACTCGGAAACTGGCGAGGAACTCCCGGCCGCTCTCCGTCCCGAGGATGCTGTCGATGAACCGATCGCCTGCCTCGAGCCACGCCTCGTTGGGCTCGGTCCATGTCGTGTTGCGCTTCGCCTCGTTGACGGCTTTGCGCAGGTGTTCGCGTATCCGTTTTTTGAATGCATCGTCCGGATCTGCATCGTCGGCCGGCCACGCGCCAATCAGCACCTGATAGAGGCGGTATTCCTCGTTGGCATCGGGCGCCTCGCGGCCCTCGACGGTCGTCTTGTGGCGGCGGTTCAGTTCGCGCCATTCGCGGACCCAGTCCTCCCATTCATGCGGGATCTCAGAGAGGGCATAGAGCCGTGCGCGCACATCCTCGCCGAGCTTGGTGTCGTGCGTGGAGGTGGCGATCAGCCCATGCGGAGTAACGCGCAGGCGCTCCACGTTGGACTCGTGAAACTGCGCCACGGTGGAGCCGAAGCGCATGGGATTGCCGCCCACCTCGTTCAGGGCGATAAACCGGCTGTGCGCGTAAAACGCGGTGTCCTCGACGGACTTGGCCATGATGGCTCCGGTGTATTGCTGAAACTCGAGCACCCAATCCGCCAGGGTCTCTCGCACGTGCGCGGGTGCTTTCGTGGGCGGATAAACGCCGGTGATCACATCACGCACGAGTTCGAACGGCTCGGCGCCCAGCCGGCGATGTCGCGAGATGGCCAGCGCAGCCGCGCGCTCGACCACGCCGCGATCACGGTCGTTCATGGGCGCGAGTCCTCGCCGGTAGGTGCGATAGACTCGGTGCGCGGCCATCATCTCGCGCACGGCGACGGTCACCTCGTTGCGCGTGAGATCGCGCCAGTTGGGATCGCCTTGCAGCACGTCGGCGAGCAGACCGCCGAGGCGCAGGACCGCGTTGGCAAACATCTCGTCCAGGATGATTTTCTTCTGTTCGAAAACGAGTTCGTCGAAGGACGCGCGCTCACCGAAGAAATCACGGTAGAGCTGGTCGAACCAGGGCTCCGAACGGGAATCGACGAAGAGCCCCGCGAGGTGCTCGACGAACTCGTAACCGGTCGTGCCGTGGCAGGCCCACTCCGTCGGGAGCGGCTCGCCCGAGCCGAGGATCTTCTCCACAACAACAAAGAACGGTTTGGCGTTCTCCCCGCCGCTCTCCGCCGCGGGGAGTTGCTGCAGCCGGTCGAGGTATTCCTTCGGCAGCCGCAGTCCATCGACGTGATCGATGCGCAAGCCAGTGACCGTGCCCTCGCGCACGAGCCGACGAAGAAGCGCATGCGTCTCCTCGAAGACCTCGGGCAACTCCATGCGCAGTCCGATGAGCGTATCGATGGCGAAGAAACGCCGATAGTTCGTCTCGTGCACCCCGGCTTTCCAGTAGGCGAGACGGTAGTGCTGGTCCTCGAGGATCTCGTTGAGACCGTCGTAGTCCGGCTGCTTCCGTCCCACGCAGTTGATCTCATCGAGCAGCGCGTCGAGTTGTGCGCGCAGATCGGGCCGCGACTCGAGCAAGGCGGCAATACGCCGCCGAATGTCGCGCAGGCGGGCGGTGCGCGAGCGGGCGGTGTCTGCGTCCTCGCGCGCGTCCGGACGGGGAAGTTGATCGAGCGCGCGGAAGATGTCGGCCAGCCGTTCCTGGGGTTCACCACGCACTTCCAGTTTCCCGAGCAGCGCCGCGTAGCTGCGCGGCCGCAGCGGAAAACGCATGTCGTAATACGCGACCTGAAAATGCTCGTCCTGGTAAACGATGGACAACTTACCGGCTGAGACTACGCGCCCGTAGTGATCCTCCAGCGTCGGCACGAGCACGCGGGGCGTATCGCTGGATCCAATACCGCGCCAGTCGATGTCGAAGAACCGCGCGTAGGGCGAATGGTAGCCGTTTTCCAGAACCTCGCGCCACCACTCGTTGAAGAGTCCCGGGCCGTTGATGCCCATGTGATTCGGCACGAAGTCCAGCAGCAGACCCATGCCGCGAGTGCGGAGTTGTTGATGCAGCTCGGAAAGCGCCGCGCGACCGCCGAGTTCGGGGTCGATCTGCCGGTAGTCATTCACGTCGTAGCCGTGCGTGCTTCCAGGCGTGGAAAGGAAAATGGGCGAGCAATAGAGGTCGGATATCCCGAGCCGCTGCAGATACGGCAGCAGCTCGTTCACCATCGGCAACGGGAACTCCCGCCGGAGCTGAAACCGATACGTGGCGACAGGAAGGCGTGTGGCCGTGGGGAGTCCCATGTCAGCTCCTGTTTTCGACCACGACGGGCCGCAGCAGAACGGTGGCGATGCCAGTCAGTTCGACCGCCTCGATCCCGCCGCGCGCTTTCGAGTCCGAGCTGCGACTGTCTAGGACCGCCTGCCAGGCCGTGCCGGGAGGGGGACGCAGCAATTCGTGGTCAGCGAAATGCACGTGCGCGCCGCCCCATAACGAACACAGGAGCAGCGCGTGAGGGCGATCTTCGGCGTGATAACGCAGCGCGATCGCACGCTCGAGGGCCACGACGCTCCACGTATCGCGGCGAAAGCCGCTCCCCTCCAGGATCTCGGCGCGCTGCGCGAGGCAGTCGCGATAAAAGGCCAACACCGGAGCATGCGCAGGATGGGTGAGTTCGGACCAGTCGAGCTTCGAACGCGTGAAAGTCTCGAGCGCCTGCGGATCGGGCACGTCCTCCGGGCGCAGCGAAGCGTTCATTCCTACCTCCGCAAACTCGCGTTTGCGACCCTCGGACACCGCCCGCCCGAGGTCACCACTGTGATCCGTAAAATACTGGAAGGGCGAACTCGCCGCCCACTCTTGCCCCTGAAAGAGCATCGGCGGATACGGGCTGAGGCAGAGGAGCGCCGACGCAGCAAGGAATGCGTCGCGCGACACGAGATGCTCGAGGCGCTCGCCCTGCGCGCGGTTCCCCACCTGATCGTGATTCTCGATGCAAAAGACAAACGACCGCGGGGGGAGGTGGCCGCATGGGCTCCCGCGAGCTTTGCCTTTCCAATGCGCGAAGGGCTGACCCGTGTAGAACCATCCCGTTTCCAGCGTTTCTGCGAGTTCCGCCGGCGTGCCCCCATAGGCGGAGAAATAGCCCTCGCGGATTCCGGTGAGGGCGACCCGGACTTGATGGTGGAAATCGTCCGCCCACGCAGCATCGAGTCCGGCGCCCGTGCCTTTCGAGTCGCACAGGATCTCGGTGGTGTTGCGCTCATCCTCCGCGACCACGAACGCGCCTCGCACGTGCGCCACATCGGCGATGGCGCTCAGTAGGTGTTTTTCGGATACATCCAGGATCGCGTGAGTCGCGTCGAGGCGGAGCCCGTCGAAGCGAAACTCGTCGAGCCAGTAGGCGACGTTGGAAAGGAAGAACTCGCGCACCGGGCGGCTATCCCGGCCCGCGAGGTGAAACGCCTGTCCCCACGGGGTGTGCCGGTCCGCGTCGAAATACTCCTTCGCGTAGACTCCGAGATAATTTCCATCCGGCCCGAGGTGGTTGTAGACGACGTCGAGCATCACCGCGAGGCCCCGCGCATGTGCGGCATCCACGAACGCGCGGAGATCGTCGGGCCGCCCGTAACAACGCGCCGGCGCGAAAATCGCCACGCCGTCATATCCCCAGTTTCGCGCGCCGGGGAAATCGGCCAGCGGCATCAGCTCGACGGCCCGGACTCCCAGTGCCACCAGGTGATCGAGTCTCTCCATGGCCGCTCGAAACGTCCCTTCCGGCGTGAACGTGCCGACGTGCAGTTCGTAGATCGGCTGGCCGGTCCACGCTGGCCGACGCCACTCCTGGCTCCTCCACCGATAGAGGCTCGCATCGACCACCTCCGAAGGCCCGTGCACGCCCTGTGGCTGAAAACGAGAGGCCGGATCGGGAAACTCGTCGCCGCTGGGCAGCACGAACTTGTAGAGATCGCCCGCGCGACCCGCCGGGTCCTCCGCCACGAAGTATCCGCGCTCCCGCGCCTCCATCGGCAGGAACGCATCCGTGCCGTCCCGCCGCCACACGTGCACCTTGAGATGCCCATGGTCGGGAGCCCACACCACATACGTTACCCCGCCGTCGTGCACTGCGGGACCGGGCAGCAGGGAACCGATCGCGAAAGATTTCTCGGAGAGAGAGGAAGACATAGGACCGTTTCACCAAGTCGAACACGCGCAAGATAAAGGGAGGAGCTTAGTCGAGTTCCGCTCCGGCTAGTTCCGGTCGCAGGGACCGGTGCGGAAGCAGCCTGACCCACCGGTCGGGAGTTGACCGGAGGCACCGGGGGTCGCGGCTGGTCTCGAGGTGCATTGATGCCGACACCCTGCGGCGCCTCTTGATTTTTTTCGCAACCTGCTAAACTAGCGGGCTCTTTTCACCACCTATGTCCACTCAGACTCCGCAGAAATTCGAGTTCCAAGCCGAGATCAAGCAGTTGCTCGATATCGTGATCCACTCGCTCTACACGGAGAAGGAAATCTTCGTGCGCGAGCTCGTCTCCAACGCGTCCGACGCCTTGGAGAAACTTCGTCACACGCAGCTCACCGAGAAGGAGATCTTCGACGACAAACTCGACCTCGAGATCAACGTCACCACCGACGACAAGGCGAAGACCATCACCATCCAGGACTTCGGCATCGGCATGACGCGCGACGAGCTCGTCAAATACCTCGGGACCATCGCGCACTCCGGTTCGAAGCAGTTCCTGAAGGCGCTCGGCGAAGGCGGTCAGAAGAACGCCAATCTCATCGGCCAGTTCGGCGTCGGTTTCTACTCCGCGTTCATGGTCGCGAAATCCGTGAAGGTTTACTCGCGCTCGTGGAAGACCGGGGAGCCGGGCCACGTGTGGACGAGCGACGGCTCGGGCAGCTACGAGATCGAGCCGACCGAGGGCGAGCGCCGCGGCACAAAGATCGTGATCGAACTGAAGGACGACGCCGCCGACTTCGCGCAGGACTGGAAGGCAAAGGAGATCCTCGAGCGCTACAGCGCGTTCGTGTCGTTCCCGATCAATCTCAACGGCAAACGCGTCAACACCGTTCAGGCTCTCTGGCTGCGCAACAAGAACGAGATCAAGGACGAAGAATACACCGAGTTCTACAAGTTCCAGGCCCACGCCTACGACGAGCCGCGCCTGCGCCTGCACTTCTCCGCCGACGCGCCGCTCGCGATCAACGCGCTGCTCTTCGTTCCGAAGGAAAACACCGAGAAGCTCGGCTTCGCGCGCCTGGAGCAGAGCGTATCGCTCTACTGCCGCAAGGTCCTCATCGATGCCAAGCCCAAGCACCTGCTGCCCGAGTGGCTGCGTTTCCTGAAAGGCGTCGTCGATAGCGAAGACCTGCCGCTCAACATCTCGCGCGAGACGATGCAGGACAAGGCGCTCATCGAGAAGCTGAACAAGGTTATCACGAAGCGCTTCCTGAAATTCCTCGAGGAAGAGGCGAAGAATCGCGCCGACGGCTACAACGAGTTCTACAGCGAGTTCGGCATCTTCCTGAAGGAAGGCGCCGCGATGGACTTCGCGCACAAGGATCAGCTCGTGAAGCTGCTCCGCTTCGAGTCGTCCGTGACCGAAAAGGGCAAGACCACTTCCCTCGCCGACTACGTGTCGCGCATGGGCGCCGACCAAAAGGAAATCTATTACCTCGTCGGCCCGAGTCGCGCCGCGATCGAGAGCGGCCCGTATCTCGAAGGCTTCAAGGCGCGTAACCTCGAGGTGCTCTTCTGCTACGAAGCCGTCGACGAATACGTAATGAACAACGTCCGCGAATTCGACGGCAAGAAGCTCACCGCCGCCGATCACGCCGACGTGAAACTCTCCGATCTGCCGAAGCCCGAAGGCGCGCTGAGCGAAGACGACACGAAGAAGCTCACCGAGTGGCTCAAGGAAACGCTCGGCGAGCGCGTCGCGGAAGTGAAAGCGAGCGACCGCCTCGTCGACTCACCCGCGCTCGCGCTGAATGCCGACAAGTTCATGTCGCCCCACATGCGTCGCATGATGAAGGCCATGAACAAGGACGGCGCCGATTCGCCGCTGCGCGTCAATCTGGAGATCAATCCGCGCTCCCAAGTGATGAAGCGACTCTTCGAGAGCCACACGGCCTCACCCGAGAAGGCGAAGCTCGTGGCCGAGCAGATCCTCGACAACGCACTCATCAGCGCCGGTCTGCTCGACGACGCCACCCCGATGGTGGCACGTCTCTACAAGCTGCTCGAAAGCGTCTGATCCGCTTTCGCTGACATCCGTCTTGTCCCTCCTTCGAGGCGCATCGCTTTGGCGGTGCGCCTTTTCATTTTCAGCGGTGCCGACCGATGCACGACCTCGGCATGCGCCCCATAGCCGGCCGGCGCGAGCGGGTTATCTTTCCGCATGCACCTCCTTCTCGCAGCCCTCGCGGCGCTGTTTGTGATCCTCGGCTTCGTCGGCTTCGGCCTCGGCGGGCTTCCAACAATTCTTTTCTGGGGATTGGCCGCGTTGTGCGTGATAGCCGCGTGGAAATCACGTCCGATCTCCCAGCGCGTTCGCGAAGACCGGAAGATGTCGGAGAGTTCGGTCCCGCCTCGCAACGATCACAGCTAAGCGTCCTCCCGCACTCAGTCCCGACCCGCTCCGGACCTTGGCACGATCGAGTCCGCACTTTGGCTCGAGTCGGTCCGCAGTGCGGCTCGACTCGATGCGCACTGCGACTCAGGGCTCACCAGAAGAAGTAGCGATCCGTGTTCGCGAGAAACGCGTTCGATGGCGGACGCGCCACGACACGCCACACCGTGGCATACCGCGTCCAGGGTCCCGGGATCTCGCAGTCGTGCAGCACTTGCGCGCGATAGCGGTATGAGACCGGCGGCCTCGCGCGATTCAGACGCTCTTGGAAAAGAGCGTGACCCGCGGGGCTGGCAAAAAAAAGACAGCGTCGTTCGAACAGCTCTTTCGGCGCCGCGGCATCGCCCAATTGATTGGCCAGCCGATGCAGCGTGAGCACGTATTCGTTGCGCGCGAGTTCGACCACTGCCCGCTCGCAAGCGCCAAAGAAGTCTGCGGCGGCCGCGTGTCCATATGCGAAGCATCCCGGGCAAACTTCGCGCCACGCGATCACCGTCACGCCGACGCCGAGCGGACTGGGCAGGACGAGTGCGCTGACCTCGGGCCAGTCGGTCGCACGCAGTTCCCCATCGATCAGCCCTTCCCACCAGGCGAGCAAACTGGCGCGCTCGACCGCTTCCATCATCGCGTGTTTCCTGGCTTGCCCGGCGAGCAGCCCAGGGAAAGCCGCCATGCCGTTGGACGAGGCATCAACGTCGAATCCGTAAAGTTCGCGATCCGCAGCGTGCACCTTCGAGTGGTAGGCCCAGCGCTCCATCGCTTCGGAGATGGCGCGGTGGCGCGCCAGCATGGGCGACTCCGCGGAGCCGGTGCCATCGGCGTCACTGTAGAGTTCGGAACGCCGGCCTTCGGCCCAGGGTCGGGCCGCGAGCCAGACGTTCGCTTGAAACATCTTCCGCCCGTAAACGGGGAACGCTCGCAGCGCGACGCGGGAGATCGGCCCGCCGTCGGGCTGCAGAACGTTGCGAAAACGGAACGGGGCGAGGCTGATCATGGACGTTCTCAGGTGAGATGCGGGGCGGAAGCAGAACCGGCAAAGTGGCAAGGCGTGGCGCAGGCCGCCGCCGCGAGAACTTCGTGACGCGGGGCTCTCGACTCTCCGGCGAAATGACAAGGGGTGGCGCACGCCGCAGCGGCCACGCGGCTCAGATAGTCATCCTGACCGACCGGCTGCGACGGTGCTACGTCGAGACACTCAGCGGCACGAACAAGACCGAACGAGAGGAGAAGGCTGGCGACGAGACCGGAGACAAGGCGAACGAGGTGTGTGTTCATCGCCTATCTAGTGAGGACCGAAACGCGCGCCCGCCTAGCCGGCCTTTTACGTTTGTTTGCGGGAGTCTCTACGCATTTTTACGTCGTAAGGTTCTTCGATCTGCGCGGAGATGACGGGCCCGCTTGAGCTCCGTGAGCCTCTTCCGTCGACCTTCCGCATTCGTCCTCTGTTCGTTGCTCGCGATCGCCAGCGCGGCCGATTCCTCAGCTGCGGCCGGGTTGCCGATCGTCACCGAATTCACCGCCGGAGAGGTGCGGATGCCGGGAACCTACTGGAGCGCGCACCAAGATGAGCGGGGCGTGATCTACATTGGCTGTGATCAGGTGCTCATGTTTGACGGTGAGCAGTGGTCGAGTCACCCCGTGCCAGGAGGCTATTGCGTGCGCTCGATGGACACGGATTCGAGAGGTCGGCTGTGGGTCGGAGCCACCAACGAAATCGGCTATTTCGACCGCTCGGACGAGGGCCTTTCCGCGTTTCGTTCTCTCGTTCCTCGACTGCCCGAGGCTCACCGTAAACTGGTGGATGTCTGGGCGACGATCGCGACGGACCGCGGCGCCGTGTTCGTGACCACCGATGCCGTGCTGATCTGGGACGGGCAAGCGTTCACCGTGCATCGGCTGCCCAGCGAGCGGCGGCTGGGCGGATTCCGCGCGGGCACTCAGGTGCTCGTGAGCACCAGCGACGGAGTTTACGAGGTCTCGGGCTCGCATCTCACGCGCATCGTCGACGCAAAGCAGTCCGATCTGCCCGCGGTGATTGGCGGCGCAAGGTCCGAGGCCGGTCTGCTCCTCCTGACCAAATCCAGCCTTTCGCTCGTGCAGGATCAGAACCTCCAGGAGATCGCTTCCCCGGAGCTCAAGGCGTTCCTCTCCGAGAACGTGATCACGGCAATGAAGCCGCTGGCGGGAAACCGTTTCGCCCTCGGCACGTTGAACAGCGGTATCGGGATCGTGGATACAAAGGGCAATCTGCTGCGTCGTCTCGGTCCGGCGGACGGTCTCGGGGTGACCTACGCGACAGCGCTCCTGGCCGCCCGGGACGGGTCCCTCTGGGTGACCTCTCCCCATGCGATCATGCGTCTGGCCGCATGGGACTCCGTCGAGATCTTCGACCAGCGCCGCGGCCTGCAGGGTCGCGTGGTCGAAGCGCTCACGGGTGGGAAGGGCGTCATCTTCGTCGGCACGGATCGCGGTGTCTTCTCCGCCAGGACCAACCCGGAGGCAGGCGGTCAGTTTTCGCCAGTGCCGGAGCTCCCTTCGCCCGCCTTCGATCTTCACTTCGGAGACGATGACACTCTTTACGCATCCATGCACGATGTGGTCATGCGGTGGCATGCAGGGTCGGCCCATCCGGTGATGTCGTCGCGCCTGGGTGTATTCTCCTTTCGTCCTTCGCGCGCGGCGCCCGGCCATTTCGTCGCGACGACCGGCACCTCCGAGATCGTGCAGCTGCGGCTGGCGAACGACCGGTTTGTGACGGAGGCGAGTGCTTCCCTCCCAGACGCCTCCTTCTCCACGGCCGAGGCTGACGATGGCACGGTGTGGACGGGCACCACTGCAGGCGGCGTTTTCGCGGTGCGCTTCTCCGGTGGAGTGGCGGAAGTGACACCGGTGCTCTCAAACACCCAACGCCCCTACGCTGGGCCAACCCTGGAGGCGTCGTTCCCCGGAGCAATGGTGGTCTTTTCCGACACGGGAGCCTTTGTGCATCACTCGACGACCACGGCCCCTCTTCGCATCGCGGGTTTTCCGCGCGTGGGCGCCACCGCTGTTTCCAATCCCGACCGAGCCGGCGGCGTGTGGATTGCCCTCCAGAGCCCGTTCCGCGAGGGTCCGAATGCGGCCACGCTCGTCCGCATGCATGCGCGCGAGACCGACGATTTCGCATGGGAGGGTTTCGTAGTGGAGGGCCTCGCCAGCGTGGGTGTGGTCCGGCGCATCTTCGTCGACGGAGATGACAGCGTGTGGGTCGGCGGGTCCGAGAAGCTCCTGCGTTTCGATTCGCGGCAAGTGTCGCCCGCGGCGGCACCGAGTGCGCCACTCGTGCGCTCCGCGGTGCCTCCCGGAGGGAGAGTCGCCGCGGAGCAAAACGCGGTGAGCTTCGACTTCTCCTCCACTGATTTGAACCGCCGCCCAGGGCTTCGTTTTCAGACCAGACTCACGGGTCAGGATTGGTCCGCGCCGACGCACAGCAGTCACCTGGCTCTCGCCGGCCTCGCGCCTGGCGATTATCAGTTCGAGGTCCGCGCGATCGACGGCCTTGGACAAACGAGTCCCTCCGCCACGTGGAAATTGACCGTGCTGCCACCTTGGTATCGCACCCCTGCTGCATGGTTCGCGTGGAGCGGTCTCGGTCTGGCCGCACTCTATGCGGGTTTCCGCTGGCGAGTTCACTACCTCCGGCAGCACAACCTGCGGTTACAGGCTTTGGTGGAGAAAAAGACTGAGCAACTCGCTCAAGCCAACGCGGCGAAATCCGAGTTCATCGCGAACATGAGTCACGAGATCCGCAATCCAATCTCTGGCATCCTCGGCCTCTCGATCGCGCTGGAGGAAACTCCGCTGGATGCGAAGCAGCGCGAACTCGCCGATTCGGTTCGCTCCTGCGCCACGCTCCTCGCGACGCTGGTCGACGACGTGCTCGACTTTGCCAAGATCGAAGCCGGCGCGGTCGAGCTTCGACCCGGCGCTTTCTCGCTGCTCGGCGCCGCGAAACAAGCGGTCGCCATGGTTTCCGAGCAGGCCCGCATCTCCGGAACCGAGATCACGATCGCGTGCTCTCCGGAAGTGCCGCCCCTCGTCCGCGGCGACCACGCGCGCCTCCAGCAAATCGTGCTGAATTTTCTCACGAACGCGCTGAAGTTCGGCGCCGGCCAGCCCGTCATCCTGCAGATCGCCGTCGTTGCGCCGGGGCGCATCCGCCTAGCCGTGATTGACCGCGGCCCCGGTGTCGCCAGCGAAGACGCGGCGAGGCTGTTCACCAAGTTCACCCGCCTCGAAAGCGCGCACGCGGGCAACGTGCGTGGCACCGGACTCGGTCTGGCGCTGTGCCGGGTGCTCGCCGAAAAGATGGGAGGTGAAGTCGGCCTCGATTCCCGACTCGGCGAGGGCTCCACGTTCTGGGTCACGTTGCCGCTCCCAAGCGTTGAAGAGAACTCTTCTGCAGCGCCGGCGCCACTCCCGACCCAGCTGCGCGCACTCGTCGTCGAGGACATCGACTACAACGCCACGGCCATGCAGGCGATCCTCCGCCGTCTCGGCATCGAGTCCGACGTGGCCGGCGACGGTCCCACGGCCCTCGCCCAGTTGCGAGAGAAGCGCTACGACATCGCCTTCATGGATTGGAATCTGCCCGGCAAAATCGGCACGGAGATCGCCGCCGCCTACCGAGCCGTAGAGCCGCCCGGACAACACACGATCATCATCGCGACCACCGCGTATTCCGCGCAGTTCAACCGCGACATGTGCATCAAAGCAGGGATGGATGGCTTTATCGCCAAACCGATCACGCCCGAAAAGATCACCGGCGCGATTCGCGAGTTACAGGGCGCGCTTCCCTCCATGCCGCTGGTCACCGCTCCGGTGGCACCCGCGCCCGAGCGTCGCGAGTCCGAACTCGACGTGGAGATGTTGCGCTTCCTCGGCGAAGGCACCGCCGCAGGCTTTGGGGAGCAGGCTGCGCGTTTCATCACGGCCATGTTCGAAGACCTCCGATCGCTGGAACACGCTGTCGCCATGGGCGAGCCGGCCGAAATCCACCGCACCGCGCATCGGCTCGCATCGCACGCCAGCATGATCAAGGCCGACCCGCTCAGCCGCGTCACGCGCGATCTCCAGAAGCTGTCAGGCACAGAGGATCCTGTGGCTCACCGGGCCCTGCTGGCCGCCGCCCAGCGTGAATGCGTTGCCGTCAGGGAAAAACTGGAGTCGATCCGCGCTTCGCAGGGATCTGGGTGAATCCGTGTTCGATGCCAAACGCGATCAGCTTGGGCGTCCCCTTCAGATTCAATTTCCGCAGCATGTTGCTACGATGGGTCTGCACCGTGCGCGGTGAGATCGAGAGACACTCACCGATTTCGTCGTCGGACATCCCGCGGGAAATCAGGCTCAGCACGGCGCGCTCCCACTCGGTCAGAACCTTGACGAAGGACGAGGGATCAGTGCGCCGGGCCTGACGAGCCTCCTGAAAAGCCGCGGAGAAATAATTCCTGCCCTCGCTGACCGCCGTCAGCGCGTCCTTGAGCGTCGAGACTGAGTTGGTGTTCTTGTCCACGAACCCATGCACCCCGGTCTGATCCACCCGGAACAGCGTGTAATCGTCGCAATGCGCCGAGAGCACCAGGATACGCAGATGCGGCATGGCCTTCAACACGCGGTCGACGACCGTGAAGCCGTCCATGTCCGGTAGTGACAAATCCAATACGACCACTTCGGGCCGCTCGCGCAGGATCAACTCCACCGCCTCCACACCGGAGCCGGTCTCGCCCACCACATCGTGGCCGAACTGCGACTTGCACACCTTGCGGATGGCGTCGCGGAACATCACGTGGTCTTCGACGATGACAATACGCACGGGGCCATCCAAGCGCTCCGCCGTCCCTGCACAAGCCCCGTCACGCACGAATGCGTCGTCGTCGCCCGCGCTCCTGCGACCGGGTGTGCGCCGGTCGCCGCTCAAACTGTCTCGGAATGAACGGGCGCCGACCCCACGTTCTTCTCCTCGGTCCAACGCACGCAGAATTGCACCAGCTGCATCGCGTTTCGGAGGTTCAATTTCCGTTTGATGTGCGCACGATGCGTTTCGACCGTCTTCACGCTGATGTGGAGGCGGCCGGCGATTTCGCGCGTCGGCAGACCATTGCCGATCAACGTGACGATCTCGAGCTCGCGATCGCTCAACCCGCTGACCGGAGACTCCGAGGCCTCGGCCTTGCCGGTGACGATCTGGTTGAGCATCTGGCTGGCGACATTGTCGCTCACGTAGAGCTGGCCGGCACGGATGCGGCGGATCGCATCGAGCACCTTCTCGATGAGATCGTTCTTCATGATGTAGGCGCGCGCACCGGCTTTCAGCACGCGAAGCGCATACACCGACTCATCGTGCATCGAGAGGACGAGCACTTGGATGCTCGGGTCGAAGGCCTTGATGTTCTTGATGAGCTCGATGCCCGAATTCCCCTTCAGGGAGATATCGGCGATCACGAGATTCGGCCGCAGCTTCATGATGTCGCTGGTGGCTTTGCCGGCGTCCTCGGCCTGGCCGACGACTTCCATATCGGATTCGCCTTCGATCAATGTCACCAAGCCCCGGCGAACGAGGGGGTGATCGTCTACGATGTAAATGCGAGTTTTCACTTAAGCGGCTTGGGCGTTCTTCCGCGGAATGCGGGGCATGGGATAGAAAAGACGGAGCGTGGGACGATCCCCGCTGCCATCGACGGTGAGATTGCCTCCGAGGAACTCCGCCCGATACCGGGCGACCTTCAATTCGGGGCGGACACAAGCTGAATAGAGTTCGTGGCCGTCGTCCTCGACCCGCAGCTCGACGCCGCCGGGTGCGGGATTCAGGTGCACGGCCACTTCCGTGGCTTTGCGAGCGCGGATCGCATCGGCCAGCGCATCGTGCAGGATGCGCACAACCTGTGCGACCTGCTCGGGCGAGTGCACCGGCAGCCGCGCGGGCAAGTGCAGCCCGATCGGCACCCCGAAACGCGCCTCTGCGCGCAAGGCGACCTCGCCGAGGGCACTGCGCAGGCAGGACTCGTGCTCGTCTTTGTGAAACAGCGCGTGCGACATCGCGCGGGTGCGATTCATCGCCTCCGCGAGACACTGCGTGAGATCCTCGAGTTCGCGACTGATCGCGGGCGCGACTTTTCGCGCCTGACCGGTCACGACCTTCATCATGTAGTTCACGCCGGCCAGAACCTGACACACGTCATCGTGCAGCTCCTGCCCGATGCGGGAGCGTTCCTGCTCCGCCAGCTCGAGACATACCGTGTGAATCTGGTGCTGGGGCGCGATCACCTGAAGGACCCCGCTCAGTTCCACGCGGCCACCCCGCTCGACTCGCCCGAACAGCCAATGCCTCACCCACAAAGGCGAACCACCGCCGGGGCAAAGTCTGTATTCGAGGACTGGAGACGCCTCCGCGGACGGCGCAGAGAGGAAGTTGCGCACGCGCGCCACGTCCCACGGCCAGACTTGCTCCAGCCAAGAGCCCGCACCCGGGCGAAGCGCGGCGAGCGGCGACCCATTCTCCGGGGCGTCGAGCCGCAACAACCGAAGCGAGCGACCGCATGCCGCCCAGCTGGCGGTGTGCAACGCGCTGTGCAAATCCGCCAGTGAGGACCCCCGTGTCACGCGGCGGCCCCCTCGCACGAGCTGACGGATACCCAGTGTATCCTTTATCCCAGGACCCTTTCTTTTTCCCATGCGAGTATCGTGGTCGGAAACCATCCGCGCGACCGACAGCCACCGCAGGAAAAGGTTTGGGCAAATCGCGATTTTAACTTCAAAAACCCGACAATAAAGGAATTGGCCCTGCGAAGCCCTCGCGGCGGCGAGAACTCACCGGATTTTGCCCGGGTATTCGATCGGTTTATGACTCCCCTAGAACCTGTCCCGGCGGACCGGGTCCATTTATGCCCATGCGGCGCGAGATACTTATCGTCGAAGACGAAGAAGATGTGCGCAGGGTCATCTCCGCGGCGCTGACCTCCGCCGGTTACGAGGTCGCCACCGTCGCCTCGGGCCGCGAGATGGAAAGCTATCTCACGCAGCACCCCTCGCCGACCGAATTGGTTGTCCTGATGGATATCGCCCTCGGCATGGAGAACGGACTCGAGCTCGCGCAGGCCGCCCAAGCTCGTTTCGGTCCGCTGCGGGTGCTGTTCATGTCGGGGTTTGCCGACGATGTCCTGCTGATGGATAAGCAGCTCTCGCCGGCCGACGCGCAGTTCATCCGGAAGCCATTCGTCCGTTCCGAACTGCTGGCCGCTGTGGCCACGCTGGCCGCCTAGCTTAGTCGCCCGTATCCGGTTTCGGATACAAGCATCTGGCGCGGTCCGGGCGCCCAGCGTCCCGACACCACGCAAAATGAGGAGGCGCCATCAGCGCACGCTTGGTCGCCCTCCGATCCGCACTCGGGCCCGACCCGAGCCGCACTTGAGTGCGACTCGAGCCTCACTTGGGAGCAACCCGGTCCGCGCCGTGGCACGAACCGGGCGTGGACACGTCCGCGATCAGTAAGCGGTCTTGGGCGGAAACACGAGTTGCCGCGCGGTCTGCACCAGGATGCGGAGGTCCAGGGCGAAGCTCCAGCGGCGCACGTAGAACATGTCGTAACCGATGCGCTTGTGGAGGAGCCGAGGCTCGGAGATTTCGCCGCGATAGCCCTGGCTTTGCGCGAGACCGGTGATGCCGGGCTTCACGAAGTGTCGCGTGTAGTAAGTGTTCACCACCTTCGCGAATTGTTCGTCGTGCTCGAGCAGGTGCGGACGAGGACCGCTGACACTCATCTCACCGCGCAGCACGTTGAGGAACTGCGGGAACTCGTCGAGGCTCGTGCGGCGAAGGAATCGGCCGAACGGATAGATCCGCGAGTCCTGTTTTTGCGCCTGCTTCGTGAGCGCAGCACGCTCGTTGGAGACGTGCATGGTGCGATATTTGTAGATCAGGAATTTCCGGCGGTTGAGCCCGGAGCGATATTGCCGGTGGATCACGGGGCCAGGCGACTGGAAGCGCTGCATGACCCACACGAAGAGCGTGAGGGGCGGCAGCACAAAGAGAACGACCGGCAGCGAGATCGCGATGTCGAGACTGCGCTTGAGTAGACGATTAGTCGGGTTGTCGAGCGGCTCTGACACGAGGCTTGCGAACGCGAACTCGCCGTCGTGCTCGATGCTGACCTGCCGATGCGGAAAGTAGAGTTGCACGTTGGCGAAGAAGCGCACGCGGCAGCCCGCTTCCTCGGCGCACTGCGCGATCGCGCGGCCTTCCTCCGGCGGGAACGCCTGCTGGGAAATGACGACTTGCGAGACGTCGTGCTCGGCGAGGATGTGCTTCATCTCGTGCAGATCACCCAACTTCGGGAGCGCGCAATCGGGCGCGGTGCCCTCGCCGACCCAACCGATCAGCTCCACGCCAAGGTGCGCGCGGTCAGCCATCATGCGGTGGAGCCGCGTGACCTCATTGCTCTTGGCCACGATCACGACGCGCATTCGGACGCCGTGCAGGAGAAGACGGATGATCACCTTCGGCCAGTAGATGTTGGCCATTGTGAAGACCGGGATCATGAGACCGACATAGCCGAGCAGGAAAGTGCGCGACATGTCGCTGTCCTTGGTCACGAACGCGAGCGTCACGAGCACAGCGACGAAGCGCAGGATCTGATATTTCGCGGTGCGGAGCGACTCGATGACTCCCATGTCGCCGAGGCGATGAGAGACGACGGCGAGATTGTGATGCACCCAGACTGAGGCGACGATGACGCCAAGCAGGTAGAGGGAAAGGTCCACGCCTTTCGTGAGTTGAATCCAACCGGCGAGCTGCGCCTGCGCGCACCAAAGGACGTAAACGCCGACCGCTGTGACTGTCAGGGCGCAGCCATGCAGGTGAGTGAGCCCCTGTCTCCGATGATTGAGCATTATGTGTGTTCTCCGCGGGGTAGGATTGCGTGAACATCCTACGCTCCGGCGCGCGGGAATGTAATCGGCGGGCCCCTTGCCGCGGCGTCAGTCCCGCGCCCGGAAGGGGGTCGGGGAATCCCCGATTCTCGCGCAGCGCGCGGGAACGTTTGGCACCGCGGGGTGACAGTGGGCCGGACATCTCAACCAAGTTCCGGCACGCATGAACCTTGCACGAACCTCCCAGGACCAGCCGCGTTGGTTCTGCCTGCGCACTCAGCCCCGCCGCGAGGAGGTCGCAGCCGCCAGTCTTCGCGAGCGCGTGGAGGTGGATGTTTTCGCTCCGCGCTTCAGCACCACGAAGGTTCTGCGCAACGGCAGCGTGGCGCGCACCAGCGAGGCGTTGTTTCCCGGTTATGTCTTCGCGCGGTTCTCGCATCCGGCGCAGACGCGCCACGTCGTGAGCACCCGCGGTGTCGTCGGGCTCGTAACGTTTGCAGAGCAAGCCCCCGCAATCGAGGACCACGTGATCGATTTCCTCCGGCGCCAAGTCGAGACCCAGCCGGCAGCCCAGCCGGTGTTCGAGGAAGGCACGTGGGTGCGCGTCGTGACTGGCTGCTTCCGCAGCGTCGAGGGCCGTGTGCTGGAGCGCTGTGACGGCTCCGACCGGATCCGCATTCTTCTTTCCCTGCTTGGTCGCGAAGTGCAGGTGAGCGTGCCGGCCACCCACCTCGCTGCCACCCACCGTCCCGCGGGCCTGCCTGAAGGCCTGTTGGCAACGCCCGCGCCTGGCGCGGCTGTCTAGTCCACGTGCGTGCCGCCCGCCATGGCGGACTCATGCTCTTGCTCCGCGCGATTGCGGCGCAAGGGCGGCAGCCTGCCGGGATTCCTCCATTCAATGTCCATCGCTTCGTCCTTCCACGTATGAAAAAAAAGTCTGTGTCTCCCCTCCTGGTCCTCGGATCAGCGTTCCTCGTGTGCGCCACCTCGCCCCTCCAGGCCTTTTATGAATTCGGCCGTGGCGAACTCATCCTCTCCACCACTGCCACGAGCACCTACGACTCCCGCGTCAACGGCGGCATGAACGAGGACGACGATCTCATTTTCAGCGTCTTCCCCGAATTCCGCTATATACGTGATGCTGCGCAGATCAAACTCGACGGCTCGGCGGGGGTGCGCGTGAACCGCTACCTCGACTACGACCAATACGACTCCGAGGACATTCACACGAATCTGCTCGTGCGTTTCCCGCCGGACATCGGGCCGCGCGTCAGCGGCCTTGCACGGCTCGCCTATAACGAGAGCGTCGACATCAACTACGACGTCAACGAGCGCATCAGCTCCGAAACGTTCCTGGCTCA
Organism: Verrucomicrobiota bacterium; assembly: GCA_023410155.1. Classification (GTDB taxonomy): domain Bacteria; phylum Verrucomicrobiota; class Verrucomicrobiia; order Opitutales; family Opitutaceae; genus Opitutus. Next base: position 22,089 of record JAEYQF010000222.1, read on the forward strand.
GGGCGACGCGACGATCGTCACCGGCTTGAAGACGAGCGTGAACCTCAGCGCGATCTTCACCGACATGGATCGCGACATCTACGGGACGATGGAGCACCTCAATCTCAACGCGGGCTTCAACTACCGCGACTTCCTAGGCGGCAGCACCCTGAGCCTGCGCTACCGCCGCCTCGAGGCGAGCACCATGGGCACGCTCTCGATGAACGAAATCGACCAGAGTTCCGACACCTACACCCTGTCCTTTTCCCGGCCGGTCTTCGGGGAAGTGCGCGGATCGATCTCCTACGGTTACCGCATTCTGCGGCGCGACGCCTCCGAAACCTTCATTGGCGAAACCGACGACAACGGGTCGGTGTTCACCGCGGGTTTGGAGGGCCCATTCCTACCCCGTTCGAAGTTCCCGAAGCTCACCAGCGCGATCTATTTCTCCTACCAGCGCGCTGAGACTCCCGGCATCAACGATGTCGGCGGCAACCGCATCGCCGGCCGCCTGAGTCTCCGCTGGCAGGCCCGCGAAACGACGCAGCTGGCCATCAATGCCGAGCGCAATCAGGTGCTCTCGGTAAACAACCTGACGACTGAGAACAATCGGCTCTATCTCAGCCTCACCCAAGACATCGGGCATTTCGTCAAAGCATTCGCGACCGTCGGGTATGAAACCCGCGACTACCGTGGCCTAACACGGAACGACGACGTCTATGTAGCGTCCATCGGGGCGAGCTACCGAGCCACCCGTGCATGGACCATGTCTGCCAATTATCGTTTTCGCGACAGCCAGTCGACGCTGTCGCTGGCGGACTACACGCGTCACCTCGTGAGCGTCTCCGCGAACTACACGTTCTAAACTGCTGCCGTTCATGAATTCCGTATCCAGATTCCGGACACTCGCAGGGATCGCCGCGCTCGTTGCGGGCGTCTCCTCGCTGCCTGCTGCAGAGGAGCCTGCTCTCGCCAACTCTCCGACGGCGGCGAGCCTGCCGAACGCCATCACTGATCCTGATTACGAAATCGCCCCGGGCGACTCGGTCGGCGTGAGCGTTTATGCCGAGCCCGACTTGGGCGCCACACAACGCCTTGATTCAAAGGGCAACATCCGGCTGCCCCTCCTCGGCGATGTTCCCCTCGCCGGTAAATCCGTGCGCGACGCGGAAAACACCCTGGAGCGGCTCTACCGTGAACGTGAGTTCCTCCGTGATCCCCTCGTCTCGATCGTCGTCTCCGGTTTTGCAGTGCGCGAAGTCTCCGTGCTGGGAGCCGTGCGCTCGCCCGGAAATTTCCGCTTCCCGAGCGAGACCACCGCCATCGACATCGTCGACCTCATCACGCGCTTGGGCGGATTCCAGCCGACCGCCAAGTCCGACATGGTCAAAGTCACCCGCCGCAATTCCGATGGCAAAGAGACGATCATGACCGTCGACGTTGAGAGCATGATCTCCGGGCGAGCCAATGGCCGCCAACGCCAGTTTTCCGTCCTCCCGGGCGACCGCGTCTGGGTCCCTGAACGCCTCTTCTAAGTCCGCGAGCTGAAAACCTATGTCCAAGAAAAAGACTTCCACACCGGAGAGGTCCCCTACTTTTCGGCTTTCGCCTCAGGATATCCTGCAGATGTTCCGCGAGCGGTGGCTGCTCGGCCTGATCGTGGCGCTCGTTGCCGCCGCAGCCTTCATCCTGCTGCAACCGAAGGAGTTTCCGACGTTCCGCACCGAAGCCTCGCTGCTCTTCGAGAGCCGCAAGGATCGCGTGCTCAACATCCCGGATGTCGTGGACACGAACGTGCAGTCAGTCAGCGAGCTGAACACGCACATGGAGCAACTGCGCAGTCAGACGTTCTTCGACTACGCGCTGGCCTCGTTCACGCCCACCGAGGCGAAGCGTATCCAGGAAGCTTACCGCGACCCGGATCAGCCCGACGCCCCCTTGCCGTCCCTCGCTGAGATCATCCGGCCCAACTTCACGCTCTTTGCCCGTCGCGGCACGATGATCATCACCTTGGTGGTGTCTAACCGCGATCCGGAGAACGCCGCCTTGATCGCCAATCGCCTCGCGCGCCGCTATATCGATTTCAACCTCGACCGCGCGAACACCGGCACCAACTCCGCCATCGTCTTCCTGCGCAGTCAGGCCGAGGACATGCGCAATCAGGTCGAAGCGTCGGAGAACTCGCTCCAGGCGTATCGCGCCCGGCACAACATCGCGGCGCTCGGGCAGAATCAAAGTGTCGTCCTCCAGAAAGTGAGCTCCGTCGGCAGCGAGCTTGTGCGCGCCCAGATGGAGCAGGTCGAAGTGCGCTCCACGCTCGAGAAAATCGCGGAGTATCAAGCAGCAGGCAAAGACCTGCTCCAGATCGCGCCCATCCTCGCCTACGGCCAAGTCTCCGGTCTCGCCGCGCGGCTGGCCGATCTCCGTGCGCAACGCGCTCTGCTCGAGCAGAAGTATCTCCGGGCTCATCCGCGGATGCGGGAAAACTCGCTGCAGTTGCAGGAGACGACCCAACTGCTGGCGGACAACATCGCGATGGCGGTCGCGAATCTGCAGACGCGCCTGAACGTTTCACGCCAGTATGAAGACCGCCTTCGCACCGAGCTCGCCGAGGCGCAGAAGAATGTGCACGAGCTCGATAAGGTCTCCATTGACTACAAACTCCTCGAGCAGGAAGCGGCCACCAAGCGCGCCACCTACGCGCGGATCGTAGACCGTCTCAATGAGGCGAGCGTGGCCAGCCAGCTGGAAAACGTGAACATCAAGCTTTTCGACCCGGCCTATGTTCCCGGGCTGCCGATCGGCTCACCGTTCGTGATGGCGTGCGTGAAAGGCGGCGCTCTTGGTCTGTTCCTCTTCCTCGCCGTGCCCCTCGGCTTCGGTCTGCTCGATACCCGCGTGAAGACTGTCGCTCACGTCGAACAAGGGCTCGGCCAGACGCTCCTCGGCGCCGTCAAGCAGATCAAAGGGCTCGGCGAAACCGAGCGCGCACACGCCTTCCGCCTGCACAAGGACGGTGCGCTGGAGGAGAGCTACCGCGGGATCTACAGCGAAATCGACATCCGCTCCTCCGCACCGCTGCCCAAAGTCCTCGCGATCACCAGCACCATGCCGGGCGATGGCAAGAGTCTGACTTCGAGCAATCTCGCGGCCGCCTTCGCCGCCCATGGCCGCCGCACGGTTCTCGTCGACTGCGACCTTCGCCGTCCGAGTCTGCATCGCATCTACGGCGCGAGCGGCGCGCGCGGCTGGTCCCAGTGGGCCCAGTCGCCGCTCTCACCCGAGGAAAAAGGCCGCCCTGCCACCATCGCGGTCGCTGAGAATCTCGACCTCCTTCCCGCGGGCGGCATGGCCAAGAATCCGACGGAAATCCTCGACCGGCTCTCGTCGTCGGGCCTGCTGAAGCAGCTGACCTCGACATACGATGTCGTGATGCTCGACACGCCGCCCGTAGCCGTTTTCCCAGACGCACTTCTCCTCTGCCGGCACTGCAACGAGCTGATCTACGTGTGCAAAGTTGGCGCCGTGCGGCTCAGCCTGGTCCGGCGCACGCTCGATCGGATCCGCGAAACCGGCGTCTCCGTTCTCGGAATGGTGCTCAACCAGATGCCCGAAGCCCGGCTCCATGCATACGGCTACCAAGGCTACGGCTCGCAACGCACCGACTACTACGAAGCCTACGCGAAGAGCAGCGTCGCCAGCTGACGTCCTCGCCTTCGCCAACTCCATGGTCGAAACACTCCGCAGTGGTAGCGGATGGGTGCTCCTGTGCGCACTGGCGGGCGCTCCGCTCGCGTGGGCGGGCACACGGCCCGTCGCCCTGACCGGCCTCACCGCCCTCGTCGCGATCGGGGGATCGATGTGGGCCGTATCCGCTCTCTTGATACGCCCGTCGCTTCCAGCCTGGCCGCTCGTGGGCGCGGCACTCGTGGCGGCGGTCGCGGTGAGCTGGTGTTTCCTCCCGACCGTGCCGCTGCCGGAATTCACCGTTCGCCATCTCGCCCGCGTTTCGGCCCGCTGGCCGGGGAGCATGATCCCGCGCGAGCCGGGTGCACTGATCACCTGGGCGGCCGCCTCCGTGCTCGCGTTTCTCGCTCTGCTCGACCTCGTGCGCGAACGGCTCTGGCGCGTCCGCACCGCGGTGGTGATCGCGGCCACCGGGATCGCCGTGGCCATCCTGGGACTCGTCCAAAACGCGTCGCACGCCCGGGGCATCTTCTGGGAGCACGCGCCCCGCGGACCCACGACGTTCTTCGGCACGTTTTATCATCACACTTCCGCCGGCGCCTATCTAAACTGCATCTGGCCGACCGCGCTCGGAACAGCGCTGCTACTACTTCAGGCGCCCGCATCCCGCGCCCGGCTGGCCGCCGGTGCGTTGCTGGTGGGAACCGTGATCGTCCTCGCGGCTCACGCGGGCCACATCTCGCGTTTTCCGCAGGTGGTCGCGGCGGTATTCATCGGTGTGACAACATTCTGGATACGCCCATGGCGGTTCGCCTCATCCATCTCGTGGCTCCGCCCCGCGCCGCTCGCGACCGTCGCACTACTGGCGGTGGCCGCTGTCTCCATCGTGATGCATACCGGACGGACCGAAATCATCCGCGATCGGTGGGCCTCCCTCGAATGGCGCAAGCTGATCGGCGGCGGCACTCCGGTGCCTCCGGCTGCACCGGCGGCTTGGCCGGCCTTGATGCGGGCCGACCTGTTTGTCGCCTCGGATCACCGCCAGTATCCGCTGGGAGACCGCGGCGCGGCTTATGCCACCGCGGTGCAGGCCATCGGCGAGCGTCCCTGGCTCGGCTGGGGCCCGGGTGGCTGGATCGCGGCCGCCGCCGCGTGCAGCGTTGATCCATTCGTCCGCACTTTCTTTCAGATGCTCCAGTTCACGCATCAGGATTATCTCCAAGCTGCGGTTGAATGGGGGCTGCTCGGAGCCCTCGGTTGGGCCCTGCTCGTGCCCGCTTCTGTGATCCTCGCCCTGCGCACTCTCCGCTCGCGACCGGAACGCGACTGGATCTCCGCTGGCGCCACGCTCGCCCTGGGAGCGGTGCTCACGCAGTCGCTGATCGATTTCCCGCTGCAGATTCCCGCCCTTCAACTCACCGCGCTGGCCCTCGCCGCGCTCGCATGGACCAGCTCCCTGGCACCTGCGCGATCCTTTTCCCAGTCTACATGAGCACGCTCACTCGTTCCTACCACGTCGTCATCAAGCCGCATCAGAAGTGGCTGTATTTTGACTGGCGCGGACTCGTTCAATATCGCGACCTGCTGCTGCTGTTGGTCCGTCGCGACTTCATCTCCCGCTACAAGCAAACCGTGCTGGGCCCCGCCTGGTTTATCGTCAGCCCGGTGATCACGACGCTGGTCTACACGCTGATCTTCAGCCGGGCTCTCGGCATTTCTACGGCGGGCGTCGCACCGGTGCTCTTCTATCTCTCCGGCCTCATGGGCTGGACGTATTTCTCCACCGTCATCAGCACCACCGCGACGACGTTTACGACGAGCGCGAACCTCTTCGGCAAGGTCTACTTCCCTCGCGTCGTGGTGCCCTTCGCCCTCGGCGTCAGCCACTGCATCACCTTCGCGATCCAACTCAGCACGTTCCTGGTGGTGCTCACGATGCATCAGTTTTCCGGACGCGTCGACGTGTCGCTGCCGCAAGTGATTTCGGCTCTCGCCCTCACGCCGTTCCTGCTGCTCCACCTTGGCATGCTCGGACTCGGGGTGGGCCTGACTCTGTCTTCGTTGACCGCGAAATACCGCGATCTCCAACATCTGGTGCCCACCTTGATCAATCTCTGGATGTTTGCCTCGCCGGTCATCTATCCGACGCGGCGGATTCCAGAGAACCTCAAGTGGATCACCGATCTGAACCCCGTGGCCCCCATCATCGAGGCGTTCCGTCACCTCTATCTGGGAACCCCGACCATGTCCCTCACCGCCTACGTGGGCTCCGCGCTGTTCGCGCTGCTGCTGTTCACGTTCGGCGTGCTGAGTTTCCAACGCACCGCCCGCACCGTCGCCGACATCGTCTAACTCACCACCATGGCTCAGCCGATCATTTCAATCCACAACCTCTCGAAGCAGTATCGCCTCGGAAAAATTGGCATGTCCAGTTTGCGGGACGAGCTCCAGCGCTGGTGGGAACGCCGCCGGGAAGCGGCGATGCCCCCGGGCATGAAACCCGAGCGCCCGCAAAGTTTCTGGGCCTTGCGCGACGTCTCCTTCGAAGTGCAGCCGGGACAAGTCGTCGGCCTGATCGGCCGCAACGGCGCCGGGAAGAGCACGCTCCTCAAGATCCTCAGCCGCATCACCGAGCCGTCGAAGGG
>JAEYQF010000261.1 GCA_023410155.1 Verrucomicrobiota bacterium
GACGAAGGACGCGGTGCCGGTGACGACGGTGATCTTGCGCGCTTTCGCGAGTTGCGCGACGCCGCCGACGAGTTTGGCGACGACGTCGTCTTTACGCTTCAGGAGGGCGGGCAGGTCGACCTCGACTTTGCCGAGCTTGATGCCGTGGTCGGCCGCGTGCTGCTGTGCCCACGTGACGTGCTCGCTCGAGTGGAGCAGGGCCTTGCTCGGGATACAGCCGACGTTGAGGCAAGTGCCGCCGAGGGTGGAACGTTTGTCGACGAGCGCGACCTTGAGGCCGAGTTGCGCGGCGCGAAACGCGCACACGTAACCGCCGGGGCCGGCGCCGATGACGATAAGGTCGAAGGAAGAGGCAGACATGAGTTGAAAGTTGAGAGGTGAAAGTTGAAAGCCCTGAGGTCTGTCCGGTCTTTCAACCTTCAACCTACAACTTTCAACTCGGGCGCAGCGCGCTGCGTCAGACGGCCAGCAGCAGGCGGGTGGGATCTTCGATCGCTTGCTTCACCTTCACGAGGAAGGTGACGGCTTCCTTGCCGTCGATGAGCCGGTGATCGTAGCTGAGCGCGAGATACATCATCGGCCGGATGACAACCTGGCCGTTGACCGCAACGGGGCGCTCGTTGATCGCGTGCAGGCCGAGAATCGCGCTCTGTGGCGGATTGATGATCGGCGTGGAGAGCATGGAGCCAAAGATGCCGCCGTTGGTGATCGTGAAGACGCCACCTTCGAGATCGTTGAGCGTGATCTTGCCTTCGCGCGCGCGCTTCGCGGAGTCGGCGATGGCTTTCTCGATCTCAGCCATGCCGAGGGTGTCACAGTCGCGCACCACGGGAACCATGAGGCCCTTCTCGGTGGAGACGGCGACGCCGATGTCGTAGTAGTGATTCTGGACGATCGAATCGCCATCGATCTGGGCGTTGACGGAAGGAACTTCCTTGAGTGCGTGGACGACGGCTTTGGTGAAGAACGACATGAAGCCGAGCTTCAGCCCGTTTTTCTTCACGAAATCGTCTTGATACTTCGCGCGCAGCGCCATGACGGCAGACATGTCGACCTCGTTGAACGTGGTCAGCATGGCGGCGTTTTGCTGCGCGGCGACAAGACGCTGAGCGATCTTCTGGCGCAACGGCGTCATTTTCTTGCGCGTCTGGCGTTCGCCGGCAGCGGCGGGGACAGTCGGAGCGGAAGCGGACGGCTGGGTGACGACGGGCGGCGTGGCGGGCGTAAGCAGCGGCGGAATTGCCGTGGTGGGTTTCACTTCCGCGGCAGCAAGCATGTCGCCTTTGGTGACGCGGCCGCCCTTACCGGTGCCGGGGACGGTCTTGGGGTCGACGCCACTTTCCTCGGCGAGACGACGCACCGCAGGGGATTGCGCGACCGCGGCCGCGGCGGCCTGCGGAGTTGCGGGCGGTGCGTAAGGATTGGGAATCGCGGACGTCGCGGTGGCGTTTTGGCCAGTGGCCACGGTGGGAATCGCGGACGCATCGGTGTCGATGGCGGCGACGACCTGACCGATTTTCACTTCGGTTCCGGCCTCGACTTTCAGCGTGATTTTGCCGGCGGACTCAGCGGTGCCTTCGGACGTGATCTTGTCCGTCTCGAGCTCGAAGAGCGGCTGGTCTTTTTTGACCACGTCGCCGTTTTGCACGTGCCACTTGGCGAGCACGCCGGAGCTGATGGACTCGCCCATGGGCGGGATTTTGACGTCGAGGAGGGGCATGGAAGGAATAAGTGGCGAGGCGTGAGTAACGGGTAGGGAGTAGGAAAACAGCGGTGGCGGATTGGATCGATTTTCGCTAATTCACTCCTCGCTACTTCGGTGATCAGACGTTGAACGCGTCCTGGAGGAAAGCCGCGAGTTCGAACTTGTGCAACGCGAGCGCGCCGACGGCCGGCGAAGCGGCGGCGTCGCGGCCGGCGTAGAGCGGGGTGAAGCCGAAGATCTTCTGCAGGTGCGGGGCGATGAACGACCATGCGCCCATGTTTTGAGGCTCCTCCTGGCACCACACGACGCGGGCGCCGGAATATTTGTCGGCGATTTCCGCGATGCGGTCGCGATGCAGGGGATAGAGCTGTTCGACGCGGACGATGGCTGTATTCGAAATCTTGCTACGCGACCGATGATCGAGGAGGTCGTAATAGACTTTACCCGAGCACAGAATGAGGCGCTCGGGTTTTTCCGGCGCGGCGGAGTCATCGAGCACCTCCTGGAACGAGCCCGTGGTAAATTCTTCCAGGCGCGACGTCGCGGCCGGGTGACGCAGCAGCGACTTGGGCGACATGACGACGAGCGGCTTCTGGAAGTCGCGTTTCATCTGGCGCCGGAGCAAGTGGAAGAACTGCGCGGGCGTGGTCGCATTGACCACCTGGATATTGTCCTCGGCGCAGAGTTGCAGGAAGCGCTCGAGGCGAGCTGACGAGTGCTCCGGACCCTGGCCTTCGTAGCCGTGGGGCAGGAGCAGCACGATGCCGCTCGTGCGCTGCCATTTCGATTCGCCGCTGGCGATGAACTGGTCGATCACGACTTGCGCGCCGTTGGCGAAGTCGCCGAACTGCGCCTCCCAGATGCAGAGCATGTTGGGATAGTCGAGCGAGTAGCCGTAGTCGAAGCCGAGCACCGCGGCTTCGGAGAGCAGCGAGTTGTAAACGCAGAATTTCGCCTGCTTTTCCGCCAGGTTGACCAGCGGGACATATTTCTCGCGCGTGTCGGAATCGTAGAGCACCGCATGGCGGTGACTGAAGGTGCCACGCTCGCAATCCTGGCCGCTCAGGCGCACGGGGGTGCCCTCGATGAGCAGCGTGCCAAATGCCAGCGCTTCGCCGAAGCCCCAATCGACAGGGCCGCCTTCTTTGTGTGCCTGAAGGCGGGCCTCGAGGAAGCGTTTGATCTGCGGATTGATTTTGAAGTTTGCCGGGCCGCGCGTGAGGCCGGCGACGACTTGGTCCAGCACGTCCGGCGAAACGCCAGTAGGCACCGGGCGGTGCTTGTAGCCGGGTTGGAAGACCGCGGTCGAACCGTGGAATTTTCCGGCTTCGATCGCGGCGGAGCGTTCCTGCGACCTCACCACTTCCTTGCTCTTGGCGCGTTCGAGATTCGCCTCCAGGGCGGCGGAATACTCCATCTTGATCGCCTCGGCTTCCTCAGGCGCGATGGTGCCGTCGCGCACGAGTTTCTCGGTGAGAATCGCGGAGACCTGCGAATGCACGGCGATCTTGCGGTAAAGCGTGGGCTGCGTGAATGCCGGTTCGTCGCTCTCGTTGTGGCCGTGTTTGCGGTAGCAAACCATGTCGATCACGACGTCGCGTTTGAACTTCACACGAAACTCGAGCGCGAGCTGAGCGATCATGCACACGGCCTCGGCGTCGTCGCCGTTTACGTGGAAAACCGGCGCCTCGATCATCTTTGCCACATCGGTGCAGTAGCGCGTCGAACGCGCTTCCGCCGGCTGCGTCGTGAAGCCGATCTGGTTGTTGATCACCAGGTGCACCGTGCCGCCCGTGCGGTAGCCGGGCAGTTGGGAGAAATTCAACGTCTCGGCCACGATGCCCTGTCCGGCGAAGGCCGCGTCGCCGTGGATAAGCAGCGGGAGCACGCGGCGGCGCTCCTCGTTGTCACCGCGGATGCGCTGACGCGCGCGGGCTTTGCCCTCGACCACGGGGTTGACGATTTCGAGGTGGGAGGGGTTGGCGGCGAGCCGCACCTCGATCTTCTTGCCGGCGGTGGTGTCGAGCACGGCTTCGTAGCCCAGGTGATATTTCACGTCGCCGTCGCCGCCGACAGACTCGGGAATGTAGTTCTCCGAGAATTGTTCGAAGAGAACTTCGAACGGCTTGCGCAGGATCGAGGTGAGGACGTTCAGCCGGCCCCGGTGGGCCATGCCCATGACGATCTCCTCCACGCCGACGTCAGGGCACTTCTCGATGAGAGCATCGAGCGCGGCGATGAACGTCTCCGCGCCTTCGCCCGAGAATCGTTTTTGGCCGACGTATTTCGTGTGGAGAAACTTCTCGAAGAGCTCGGCCTTGTGCAGGCGGCGCAGGATGCGGACCCTCTGTTTCGGCGTGAAACTCGGCTGGTTGTTGGTGGCCTCCATGCGAGCCTGCAGCCACTCACGCGCGTCGTGGTCCTGCACGTGCATGTATTCCACACCGATGTGGCCGCTGTAGATTTGCTGCAGGGCCTCCACGATGTCGCGCAACCTCATCTGCCCCCCGCCTTTGAAATTCGTCAGCGTGAACGACTCGTCGAGATCGCCCTCATCCAATCCAAAATGGGCGAGCGCCAGCCGCGGATGCGCCGGCGGGCGTTCTCCCAGCGGATCGAGGTGCGCCTGCAGATGCCCGTGGGAGCGGTAGGCGTTGATGAGCCGGCCGACCTGAGCCTGCTTATAGCTGTCGACGATGCGCACGCCGGAGGCCTGCGCGTGCGTCGCGCTGAACGGCGCGCCGCTGTTTCCCAAGGTGAAGCCTTGGAAGAAGGCGCGCCACGTGGCGTCGACCGATTCAGGGTTCTGCCGCCAAGCCTCGTAGGCCGCCTCGAGGTAGGCGGCGTTCGCATTGGCGGAAAGATTCAACGAATTCATGGAGAGGAGGGGCGCTGGCGTCTCGACGTCCGGAGCTGGAGACCACGGAACCCGAGTCGCTTCGAAAAGAAAATGAGTCGGACAAACCAACATGCCTTCGGCGCGGACTCAAGTCCGCCCGCGCCGTGTCGTGGGGTTGCAATCGCTCTTAACGTCAGTAACACCCTCATAAGCTACACCGACCCTTCTGATGGAAACCGAGGTAAAAGCCGCACTCATCACGTTGCTCGACGGTATCAAAGCCGCTGATGCCCCTGCCGTATCCCGAGGCATGGAGCGCCTCGATGGGATTGTCGCGGATTCCAGCGGAGCGATGCACCCGCAACTTGCTCATTTTCTGAGGAATAGGAGCTACGCTAAAGCGCTTGTCTGGCTCGAGGGCGAGTCGGTCCCGGCGGGACGGTGCGGCGGCGGAGCTCCCCGTTCGGGCCCCCGTTAAGCCATGGCGAAGAACGACAAAATCTCGACCGACGGCGGGCAAGGCCTCGCGCAAAATCCTTTCGATGCGCTACACGGTCTATCGCTGCCGAGCGGGGCAGGACCCGCGCCGAGCACGCAACCCCCCGCGGCCCAGCGCGCTGCAGGCAGCTCGGCGCCGAAGAATCGCGGCCGCGTCGACATCAAGCGGGAGACAGGTGGCCGTGGTGGCAAGACGGTCACGGTCGTTTCCGGCTTCACCGGCATCGGCCTGCCGGAGAAAGAGGAACTCGCGAAAAAGATGCGCGCTGCCTGCGGCTGTGGCGGCACCGTCAAAGACGGCCAGATCGAAATCCAAGGTGACCAGCGCGAGACCGTCGCCCGCATTCTCACCGAGGCCGGATTCCGGCCCGTTTTCGCCGGAGGCTGATCCTGCATGGAGCCCGCGGTTTCTTATCTGCTAGTCCTGCCGATTTGGCTCTTGATCGAGGCAGTGCTCGCGGTGCTTTGGTTCATGTCCCGGCCGGACCAACAGCTCTGGCGCCTGTATCTGCGCTCGATTCTCTTCTGGTCTTCACTCGGATTTATCGTCGCGAACATCTGCTATGCCACGAGCGCGGGCTGGGCGCTGCATGAGTTCGACTCGCCTGCCTTCAAGACCTGGGTCACGGCATGGATGCTCCTCGGCCCTGTGCTTTGCAGCGCCGCGGGCTTTACCGGCGGCACGCTCGCCGGAATCTTCCGCGCGGGTCGTCGCGCCCGCCGTGAAGAATGGGACGAGTTGGAGAACTGAGGCTTGGTGGCCCGAGCCTCTTGGAGGCGCCACGCTCTCCCGTCACGCCGCCAAGCCGGCCGTCAGCGCCAGCGCACCCTTCGCACGGTTGAGGATGTAGAGGTGGTAACCCGGGGCGCCGTTCGCGAGCAGATCACGAATCTGCGTGAGCGCCCAATCTATGCCGATCGTCTCCACGACCTCCGTGTTTTCCGCCGCGACCTCCAGCCGTGTGATCAACTTCGACGGGAGCGACGCCCCGCACATCGAGGTGAATCGCTGAATCTGTTTCAACGACAGGACCGGCATGATGCCCGGCACGATCGGCACGTTGATGCCCGCCGCGCGGCAACGCTCCACGAAGCGGTAGTAGATCGCATTGTCGAAGAAGAGCTGCGTGGTCACGAAGCTCGCGCCCGCCTCGACCTTGCGACGCAGGTTTTCCAAATCGCTCTCAAGTGACGCTGCCTCCGGGTGTTTCTCGGGATAGCCTGCGACGCCGAGACAGAAATCCGGATGCCGCGTTTTGAGCAGCGCCGCCAAATCCGCCGCGTAGCGCAAGCCGTCCTTGTAAGGCGTAAACGTCGTCTCGCCTTTCGGCGGATCGCCGCGGAGCGTCATGATATTGCGATAGCCGCCTTCGTAAATCCGGTCCGCAACCGTCTCCAACTCAGCCCGCGAATGCCCGACACAGGTGAGGTGCGGCATCACGGTGAAGCCAAATTCGCGTCGGAGAATATCGCTGACCTGCGCCGTGCGTTCGCGCGTGCTGCCGCCGGCCCCGTAAGTCACCGACACAAAATCTGGCGCCATGCGCCTCAGCGCCGCGGCCGTGGGGCGCCA
>JAEYQF010000336.1 GCA_023410155.1 Verrucomicrobiota bacterium
GGGAGAGGGTTTCGCCAAAACGACAGCCCGGCGCCGGTCCGGTTCAATGCTTAAAGTGCCGCACGCTGGTGAACACCATCGCCATCCCCCGCGCGTCAGCCGCCGCAATCACCTCCGCGTCGCGCACGGACCCACCGGGCTGAATCGCCGCCGTCGCACCCGCGTCCGCCGCCGCGATGAGGCCATCCGCAAACGGGAACAGCGCTTCGCTCGCCACGATGGAGCCTTTGAGATCGAGGCCCGCTTCGCCGGCTTTCCAAACCGCGATGCGCGAGCTGTCCACGCGCGCCATCTGGCCGGCGCCGACGCCGAGCGTCTGCTCGCCGCGCACGTAAACGATCGAGTTAGACTTCACGTGCTTGCCCACCTTCCACCCGAAGAGCATGCCCGCCCATTCTTCCGGTGTCGGCTCGCGCTTCGTGACGACCTTGAAGTTCCGCACGTTGTCCTGATTGCGGTCGCGATCCTGAACGAGCACGCCGCCGACCACCGAGCGGATCTCCTGCAACGCGTCCGCGCCGATGCCGCCCTTCGCAATCATGAGGCGCAGGTTTTTCTTCTTGGAGAGAATCGCGAGAGCTTCGTCGCTGAAGCGCGGCGCGATGATCACCTCGGTAAAGATCTCCGCGATCGTCTTCGCGAGTTCACCGCCGAGCGTCTGGTTGACAATGATGATGCCGCCAAACGGCGCCTGCCGGTCGGTCGCGTAGGCCTTCTCCCACGCTTCCTCGAGGGTGTCGGCGCTCGCGACGCCGCACGGATTCGTGTGCTTCAGAATCGCGACCGTCGGCCGCTCAAACTCGCCGATCAGATAGGTCGCCGAGGTGATATCGAGAATGTTGTTATACGAGAGCTCCTTGCCCTGAAGCTGCTCGAAGTGTTCGTGGAACGTGCCGTAGAGCGCGGCTTTCTGGTGCGGGTTTTCGCCATAGCGGAGCGCCTGTGCTTTCTTCCAGGAAAACGTGAGCTCGTTCGGCAAACCGCTCAACGCGTCCAGATCCGGTTCCTCGGCCTGCGCCGCGAGATACTTCGAAATCGCCGTATCGTAGCTGCCCGTGCGCTGGAAAACCTTCAGCGCGAGTTTGCGGCGCAACGCGTGCAGTTTCGCGGGTTCGGTCTGCTCGGCATCGAAGGCGGCGATCACGTCGTTGTAGTCGGCGGGATCGCACACCACGGTGACGCTCTCGTGATTCTTCGCCGCGCTGCGCAGCATCGACGGCCCGCCGATGTCGATGTTCTCGATCGCTTCCTCGAAGGACACGTTCGGCTTCGCGACCGTTTCTTCGAAGGGGTAAAGGTTCACCACCACGAGGTCGATGAGCGCGATGTCGTTCTTCGCCGCCTGGGCGAGGTGCTCCTCCTTGTCGCGACGGCAAAGCAAACCGCCGTGGATCTTCGGGTGCAGCGTCTTCACGCGGCCTTCCATGATCTCGGGGAAGCCGGTGTGCTGGCTCACCTCGGTCACGGGCAGACCCTTTTCGGCAAGCAGCTTGGCGGTGCCGCCGGTCGAGAGCAGTTTGTAGCCGTGTTTTGAGACGAGCGCCGACGCGAAATCGACGAGACCACGTTTGTCGCTGACAGAGAGAAGCGCGAGTTTGGCCATGAGGAAAACGTCATGTTCTGCGGTCGCGCATTTCCGCAGCAAGCCCGAAACCCGCTTGCTGCCACGAGAATCCCGGCTCTTTTTGGCCTGTGTCTTCGAACTCCAGCGAAGTCCCCGGATTGACCGCACGTCTCGACCGGCTGGCCTACCATCATGGCGGGCCGAGCCTGCCGGAGGACAAGCCGCATGCGTTCATTTATTTCATCACGATCCGCAACGGCTCCGATCGCACCATCACGCTGCTCGGCCGGAAGTGGGTCGTGATGCACGCCGACGGCAGCCGGCTCGTCATCGAGGGCGACAAGATCGTCGGCGAGACTCCGCGCCTCGCTCCCGGCGAACAATTTTCCTACAACAGCTACCACGTGACCGGCTGCGATGCGACGGCGCACGGTTCGTTTCACGGTGTCGACGACGAAGGCCGGCGCGTGCACGTGATCCTGCCTCCGTTCGCGATGGTCGTGCCGCCGGCGTGAAAAACGTTCTCGTTCTCCCGCGCAATCTCGTTTCCTTTCGGCCGGATACATGAAGCTCATTGACCTGAACCGCGACGGCGGCATCGGCGCAAATTCCCTCCTCCTGCAGATCGGCGACTTGCGCGTGCTCGTGGATAGCGGCCTGCACCCGAAGAAAGTCGGCCGCGCGGCCACTCCCGATTTTACCGTCCTTCGCGCCGCGCCGCTCGACCTGATCATCATCACCCACTGCCATCTCGATCACATCGGCAGCCTGCCCGTCGTGATGCGCGAGCATCCGAATACCCCGGTGATCATGACGCAGTCGAGCCGCATGCTCATCGAGCGCATGCTGCACAACTCCGCCAATGTGATGGTGCGGCAGAAGGAGGAGGAGAACATCCCTGACTACCCGCTTTTCACGCACGAAGAAATCGATCGCTGCGCTGGCCGCATGACCGGCCTTCCTCTCGGCCATGCGAAAAAATTTCGCGGCGCGCGCGATGAGATCGAGATCATCTTCCACCACGCCGGCCACGTGGCCGGTGCCGCGGGCGTCGAACTGAAACACAAGCACCGCTCGATTTTCCTCACGGGCGATGTGCTCTTCGAAAATCAGCGCACGCTCCAGGGCGCCAAGTTTCCCGCCGGTCACTTCGACACGCTCATCATGGAAACCACGCGCGGCGTCAGCGAACGCCCGCTCGGGAAAGAGCGCGTGCATGAAGTCGCCCGCCTGATCACCAGCATCAACGACACCATCCAGCGCGGCGGCTCGTATCTGATCCCCGTCTTCGCCCTCGGCCGCATGCAGGAGATCCTCGCGATCATCCACGACGCGCGAAAATTCGGAAAACTGGTCGACTGTCCAATCTTCGCGTCCGGCCTCGGCATGGACATCGCGGACTACTTCGACGAAATTTCACGCAAGACCAAGGG
>JAEYQF010000384.1 GCA_023410155.1 Verrucomicrobiota bacterium
GCGAAGCCCAAGAGGCGCGTCGACGCGCCGCACAAGTAGCCGAGGACGCCGAGCGCGCCCGACAACACGCCACGGAGGAAGCCGCCGAAGCCGAAAAGGCATCGACGAAAGCGCAGAGCGAATCCACCGAGGCCGCGCAAGCCAGCGCGAAGGCCCAAGCCGAAGCCAAGGAAGCCGAAGACGCCTCCAAGAAAGCAGACATCGAAGCAGCGGAGGCCGAACAATCGTCACAACGCGCCCAGTCCGAGGCGAGCGAAGCCCGCGACGCCAGCGCCCGCGCCGACCAGGAAGCCGCTCAGGCGGGATCCGCCTCCGCCCGCGCTCAAGGTGAAGCCGCACAGGCAGGCGCCGCCAGCGCCCGCGCACAAGGCGAGGCCGCACAGGCCAGTTCCCAAGCTCAGGTTGCCGCCAGCGCCTCCGCTGCCGCGCTGACCAGTCAAGGTCAGGCCGCTGCCGCCGAAGCGACCGCCGAAACTCACGCTACCCGCGCCAGCGAAGAGGCCGCCGCCGCTGCCCGGCACCGCCGCGATGCCGACGACCGGCTCCACGAAATTCAGGACGTTCTGGGCCGGGCCAACACCGAGTTCGGCAAGATTCAGGGCGTGCACACCGCCGCCAACGACGTGCTTGATCTCATCAAGCAACTTCTGGCCAACGCGCAGGAACTACGAGACGAGATCATCACCCTACGCGGCGAAGCACAGACTCTTCGCGATGCCACCGAGTCCCTGCGTAACGACACCAAAATCCTGCACGGCGAAGCCCAAACCCACACGCAGCAGATCTACAACGTGCATCTCAAGAACGCCGAGCGAAGCGATGACGCGGCTCAGGCTGCGGCCAGGCGCGCCGAGGCCGCTGCCGACTCCGCCGAGCGCTCCGCCAACGACGCAAGCGCCGCCGCATCGCGGGCCTCTTCCATTGCCGGCGGTTGAGTCGGCAGTTCTTCGAGACGATCACCTTCAAGCACGGACCGCGAGTGTCTGCAGGTGCGCATACATCGCACTCAGATCCGCTTCCGTCTGCTTCGAAAACGCCCGCTCGACCGACTCGCCCGTGCGTCCGTCCGTCGCTGTCACTTTCACACGACCTGTTCCGTCGTAACCCAGCTCCACCGCGAGCGGATGCCCTTCACTCGGGCGCCGCAGCGGTCCGAAACTAAACTGGCCGAGCGTCTCGGGCGGCGTGAACGGATCCTTCCGCTGCAACAACTCCAACGTGACCGAAGTCTGCGTCGCCGTCTGCGTGTAAAACGTCTGCTTCGCCGTCACGGGCACGGGCACGTTCTTCTCGATCATGGGGTGAAACACGGGCTTGCGTTCCTTCGGGTCGAACACCCGCAGGCCGAGCTCATTGCTCGTCACCTGCTGCTTCAACGGCGGCGCCGCGGTTTTCTTCGTGCCGTGAAACTGCTCCGCGAGCAACGCCGCACCATAGGCGACGGAGGCATGCGGCTGCTCGCGCCGGATTCGCGCCGGCTGCAATCCGCTCATCTCTCGCACCCGCCGCTCCACGCAAGGCACTAGACTGCTCCCACCCGTAAGAATGAGTTCGTCCACGTCGTTCCAGTCGAGGCTCTGGCTCTTCAACGCCCGCTCGCACACCTCCTGACACGCCTCCAGCCACGGCTCGGCCGCGGTCTCGAACTGCGCCCGATTGAAGGTCACGCGCAGCGACTTGCCTCCGAGAATCAACGGCCGGCTGATCACCGTCGTCGCCGGCGCCGAAAGCTGGATCTTGGCCTGCGTTGCAAACAACCGCAGTCGTTGCGCCGACTCCGCATCATTTCGCGGGTCCACGCCGTATTGTCCGCGAAACTGATCGGCCACGACGCTGATGATCAACTCGTCGAAATTCTTTCCGCCGATGTTGTCCGCGCCCTCCGTCGCGATCGCATACAAGCCGTCCGGCGTGGCGCTCAGCAGCGTCGCGTCGAGCGTTCCCCCGCCAATATCGAAAACGAAAATCAGCCGCTCTCCCCCTTTCGTGTTCAGCCCGAAAAAAGTCGCCGCCGCCAACGGCTCCTCGACCAGCCCGAGCACCGGTATGTCCGCGAGCCGGCCGGCATTCACCGTCGCCTGCCGTTGCGCGTCATTGAAATTCGCCGGCACCGTGATCACCGCGCCCGTGATGCTCTCGTTGCACGCCGCCTCGGCGTCTTCCTTCAATTTTCGCAGCACCAGCGCCGAGATCGCTTCCGCCGTGTAGCCTCGCCCCGTCGCGTCCGCGTAAATGGTTTCGCCCGGCCGGTTCATGCTCAGCTTTGCAAACCGGCACACGGGCACCGACGGTTCTTCCAGCAGCAATTCCTCGACGATATCGCCGACGAGACAGCCGCGTTCGCCGATGTGCACGACCGATGGCGTTTGAAAACGCTGAGGGTCCCGGCGGCTGGGGCAGAGCGTGGGCGTGCCGGCAGAGTTGATGTAGCTGACGAGCGAAAACGTGGTGCCCAAATCGATGCCGACGATCATCCCGTCACGATTCGTGACGCGCTCCCCACTGCCAAGCGGAAGTTGCGCGCCAGCAGGCATTCTCATTCGCGAACGACTGACGAAAATCATTTCACCCCGCCTCGCGAAGACATTGGCCCGTGTCTTGCGTCTCGCCGCGCCACCGATGACAAACGCCGCCCTTGTCTCGCTTTCCGTTTTGCGCGAAGGTCACTCCTTCGCATGACCGACGACACGGCCTTACTAGCTGCCAACGACTCTCTCGCCGCCGGCGAGGTCGGCATCGTCGCGCCTCACGATTTCGTTTACCCCAAGCCGTTCACTTTCAAAAGCGGCCAAACCCTCCCCGGCTTCACGCTTCGCTACGAAACCTACGGCACGCTCAACGCCACGCGCGACAACGCCATCCTCATCTGCCACGCGCTCTCCGGCGATCACCACTGCGCCGGCCTCCACACGCCCGAGGACCGCAAGCCCGGCTGGTGGAACAATCTCATCGGCCCCGGCAAAGCCGTCGACACCCGCCGCTTCTACGTCATCTGCGCGAACGTCCTCGGCGGCTGCCAAGGCTCGACCGGCCCGTCCTCGCTCAACCCCGCCACCAACCGCCCCTACGGCCTCGCGTTTCCGTTCGTCACCATCCTCGACATGGTGCGCGCGCAAAAAATCCTGCTCGATCACCTCGGCGTTAGCGAGCTCCACGCCGTGATCGGCGGCTCGATGGGCGGCATGCAGGCGATCCTCTTCTCGATCGAGTTTCCGCACTTCGTCCGCCGCGTCGTCGCCATGGCCACCACCGCTCGCGAAGGCGCCCAGGCCATCGCCTTCAACGAAGTCGGCCGCCAGGCGATCATGCAGGACCCCGATTGGAATAGCGGCGACTACGCCAAAGGCGGCGGCCCGCGCGTCGGCCTCGCGATCGCCCGCATGATGGCGCACATCACCTACGTCTCCGACGCCAGCATGGACCGAAAATTCGGTCGGCGAAAAAAGACCTCCGTCAACGGCGACTCCTACAACTTCGACATCCAGTTCGAAGTGGAGAGTTACCTGCGCCACCAGGGCCAGAGCTTCATCAACCGCTTCGACGCCAATTCCTATCTCTACATCACGCGAGCCCTCGACCACTTCGACCTGGCGCACGCGTATGGTTCGCTCGAAGCCGCGTTCGCGGGCGTGCAGGCGGAGACACTGGTGGTCGGTTTCACGAGCGACTGGCTGTTTCCGCCGGAGCAAAACCGCGCCATCGCGCACGCGCTGCTCCGCGCCGGCAAACGCGTGAGCTACGCCGAACTGGCGACCGACCTCGGCCACGACTCCTTCCTGCTCGAGTCCGAGGAGCTCTATCGCCTCGTCCGCAACTTCCTCGAAACGAAATCGCACCGCGTGGTGGATTTCTCGATCTGAACGCGAACCGCGAATGAACGCGAACCCACGCGAATCTCTTCGGCTCCTCCCCTGCTGTCATTCTGAGCGCAGCCAAGAGTCGCGTTCAGTCGCGGTTTCAACTTCCGCCCCCTCATGACCAAGCACGTCGAGAAACGCACGGTGGACATGCAGATCATCGGGGAGTGGGTCGAGCCTGGCGCCCGCGTGCTCGATCTCGGCTGCGGTCGCGGTGCCCTGCTCGATTATCTCGTGCAGACGAAACAAGTTTCCGCGGTGGGCGTGGACTTGGACTTTGAGCGCATCACCGCCTGCGTCGCCCGCGGGCTGTCCGCCTATCAAGGCGACATGATGAAGCTCATGCGCGAATTCCCCGACGACCACTTCGATCGTGTGATCTGCTCCCGCACGGTGCAGGAACTGGGCGAACCGACTGGCGTGATCATGGAAGCGTTGCGCGTCGGCAAGGCGCTGACGGTCGGATTTGTGAATCACGGTTTCTGGAAAAACCGACTCGATACGCTGCTGCGCGGCCGCAAGGTGCGCAACGACGTCTACACCACCGAGTGGTTCGAGAGCCGCCCGGCCAATCCAGTCTCCGTCGCTGACTTCGAGCACTTCTGCGACGTGAAGGAGATCGAGATTGTGCGACGCGCCTACCTGCGCGGCGACTGGCATACCCCGAGCCGCGTGCTGCCGAACTTGTTTTCCGGATACGCGCTCTACGATCTGCGGAGATAGCCCGGGTCGCCCCGCCGCGGCCCGCCCGCGTGCAGCGACTCTTCACGCGCGGATCACTCCGGCAAATAGCCGGCTGCAGTTTGCCCTTTGCCCTCGCCCGGGTCCGTTATCCGGAGGTGGTGGCGCTCCACACTCAGGGCGCCGTGCCTGCATTTCCGCCGTGATCCGATGCGTCAGCCCGACGCGTCTTCCGCGAACCGCTGGATTTTCCGCGCCATGAAAACGTTCCCCCGCCTCCTCCTCCTCGCCGCGGCAGCTCTCGCTCTCGCCGCTCGTCCTGCGTCCGCCGAGACGGCCGACCCCAATCTGCTCGCCCAAGCGCAGGCGCTCTTCAAACCCGTGCCTTACGGCGTGCCCGCCCTGAAGGGCAACGTCGTCACTCCCGCGCGCAGCGAACTGGGTCGCATGTTGTTCTTCGATCCGCGGCTTTCGCGCAGCGGCACGATCAGCTGCAATAGCTGCCACAACCTCGCCATGGGCGGCGACGACAACCTGCCCACTTCGCTCGGCCACGGCTGGCAAAAAGGCCCGCGCAACTCCCCGACCGTTTACAATGCCGTCTTCAACGTCGCCCAGTTCTGGGATGGCCGCGCGGAGGATCTCAAGGCCCAAGCCAAGGGTCCCATCCAAGCCGGCGTGGAGATGAACAATCTGCCGGACATCGTCGTCGCCACGCTCAAGAGCATCCCCGAATACACGCAACGCTTCAAAGAGGCGTTTCCCGAGGAGGCCGATCCCGTGACCTTCGATAACGTGACCATGGCCATCGAAGCCTTCGAAGCCACCCTCATCACGCCTGACTCGCGCTTCGACCAGCTGCTGAAAGGCGATGCCAACGCGCTCACCGCCCAAGAGCTGCGCGGACTGCAGACGTTCATCCTGAAGGGCTGCATCGCCTGCCACAACGGCGTGAACCTCGGCGGTCAGGGCTATTTCCCGTTCGGCGTGGTCGCGGCACCAGATGCGCGGATTCGTCCGCCGGGTGATCGCGGACGCTTCTCTGTCACCAACACGTCGGCCGACGACTACGTTTTCCGTGCCGCTCCGCTGCGCAACGTGGGGCTCACCGCCCCGTATTTCCACTCCGGCGAGGTGTGGGATCTCAAGGAAGCGGTCGCGATCATGGGTTCGAGCCAGCTCGGCGCCACGCTGACGCCCGAGGAAGTCGACGCGATCGCCGATTTCCTCCTCACGCTCACCGGCAAGGCGCCGGTCGTGCAAGTGCCCATCCTCCCCGTCGAGCCGGGGCACACGCCGCGTCCGCAGGTCTGAGCTTTGCGAGCGCGAGTCGGGGCCCC
>JAEYQF010000405.1 GCA_023410155.1 Verrucomicrobiota bacterium
CCCGAACAGTGCCCTCCAGGTGCAGCGCAGCGGCAAACGCTTCACGCTCACGATCACTCCCGCACGTGGCGCCGCAGGCACTGTGAAGATCACGGTGACCGCCAGCGATTGGGTGAGCGAAACATCACGGAGCTTCAAAGTCACCGTGCATGGAGTGCCGACGATTTCGAAACCTCGCGACCAGATCGTTCCCATGAGTGGAGCTTCGGCGCCCGTGGCGATCACGGTGCGCGACCCGGACACCGCGGCGAGTCGTCTGAAGGTGACGGCAAGCAGTTCAGATTCTACCTTGATCCCCGCTTCGGGTCTGAAGTTGGCCGGCACCGGGACTGCGCGCTCGATTGTGATCACGCCCGCAGCCGGTCGAGTCGGCGAAGCCGAAGTGACGCTCAAGGTCAGCGACGGCACTCGCACCACCACGACGTCTTTTCACGTCCGCGTCGGTCCCGGGTTTCGCCCTATCGCGCGCCAGCGGATTACGTCCGCCACCAATGTCATGGCGGTGAAGCTCACGCTTGTTCGTGGCGCCAAGGCCGCGGTCGACTACGATGTCACTGCGGAGTGCTCCGACCCGAAGCTCGTGCCTCCGGGGAACTTCTCCTTCCGCGGCAAAGGAACCAAGCGCACGCTCCTGATCACGCCGGCGCCCGGTCGCAGCGGCTCCGCCACCGTGAAGCTGCGCATCACTCATGGTAAGAAAACCGTGACCCAAACTTTCCCGCTCACCATCGAACCCGGTGAACGCAAGCCGAACATCCTTTGGGGCACAGGTGTCGTGCGAGAACCACACGTCATTACGAAACCCAAGCGCGTCGCCATCGGCGTCGCGGCGGTCCACGCATCCGGCCTGCAGACGGTGTTTGTGCGGAAGGACGGCACGCTCTGGGAGATTCCCGGAATCGAGCGAGCAGCGGGCCAGTCGACACCTCCCGACCCGACGGCGATGGGCGCGAGGTTGCTCACCTCTGGAGTTGTCTCCGCCAGTATCCGCGGGACCTACGTCGCCTACGTGAATAGCCAAAAGTCACTTTGGGTGCTGGGAGTCGGCACGGCCGACCTTTTCGGTCGGCGCAATCAATCACCCAGTGTCCCGCTTCTCGTGGCTAATGGAGTGCAGGCCGTGAGCCTGGACTCGCAGCACGCGATCTTCCTGAAAAACGATGGGACGCTCTGGGCGACCGGCGACAACAGCGTCGGCCAGATCGGTGGGACGACTGCACGCCGCAACCCGCCGTTCAAACTCGCCAGCGACGTCGTCAACGCGAGCGCCGGCGGCGGGCGCACGTTCTTCGTGAAAAAGGACGGCTCGTTGTGGGGCGTGGGCCCTAACTCGGCTGGCCAGCTTGGCGACGGCACCACGAAGGATCGTTCCACTCCGGTCAAAGTAGCGACGAAAGTAGAATCCGTCAGCGCAGGCGACAGCTTCACCCTATTCCTGAAAACCGATGGCTCTCTCTGGGCCATGGGAGCCAATTATAACGCTCAGCTCGGGGACGGCTCCATTTCCCAACGGAAAAAACCGGTCAAGATCGCGGAAGGTGTTACCGCAATCTCCGCGGGATCGTCCGCTGGGTTCTTCAAGAAGAAGGACGGATCCCTCTGGATGACAGGTCGCGAGATTCACGGACCGATACCGGTTGCCGGAGCCAAGATCACCCGGCCACGCCAAATCGCATCGCGCGTGAAACTATTCACCGCCGGCGATGGCTTCCATCTCTACACCGATGACAACGACGTCCTTTGGGGACAGGGCGACGACACGCAGAACCAATTCGGCGACGCCTACGTGCAACCATGGCTGCAACCTCTCGCGACCGACGTAGTGAAAGCGGCTGTTGGTTCGTCCACGACCGTTTATCTCACGAGCGATGGCCGCCTTTGGCTCCGACGCTGGACGAACGATCGTTTCGTCGACACCCGCGTGCGAACCTCCGGCGCGGTCGTCGAAGTGGCCGCTGCGCCCGACGATCGCTTCTGGTTTTATCGCACCCTCGATGGCGCGATGTGGCGGCTCGGCCCGGACGCCGCCTCGACGAAGATTGCGGACAAAACGAGAGCGATGGCGGTCGGGCGCGACTACTATGTTTTCATCAAATCCGACGCCACCTTGTGGGGCCGGAGTGATGCCGAGCGAATCCGTTTCGGGAAATCGGGCTCGCTCAGTAAAATCGCCGATAATGTCAGGTCGGTCTCCGCCGGTGACCAACATCTGCTCTTTATAAAATGGGATCACACCCTTTGGGGGATGGGCACACGGCCCATGGGTTTCTCTAGCGGCGATCGCTGGACACGGGTCGAAAAGCCGAAACGCTTGGCCAAGGACGCACTGCGGGCCGGAGCCCAGTTCTACCACGACGCTTATCTGTCCACCAAGGGCACCCTGTATCTCGTGGCCGAAAGCTGGGACGCCCGGAAAATTCAGGTCGAGACCGGCGTCGCCACCTTCAGTCTCGGGTTCTACGATCTTCATTGGACCACTGGCGATGGCGTGATTCCCTTGCGCGATCCCTTCGAGCCGACATTGAGGGCATCCGACGTGCTCGAAATGAGCGATGGCGCGTTTGGATCTTTCGTCTTCGTGCAGCAAAGTGGGACGATCGCTCCGCCGCAGGTGAGCGTTCCGACCACGCTGGTGACTGCCCGCGCCGGCGAACCAGCCCTTCTGGTCGTGCGCTACAAGGGCGCGGGGCCGCTCGCGGTGCAGTGGTTGAAAGACGGCCGGGTGATTCCCGGAGCGAACAGTTCCCTGCCTGATGGCACCACGCTTGGCTTCCCTGTGGTCTCCAGTGCTGACGCGGGTTCCTACCACGTGCGAGTGACCAACGCAGGGGGCACCAGCACGAGCGGGAAGATCACGCTGAAGGTCACCGGCCCTTGACGGTGCAGAAACCGATTCGATGCGCTCACGGTCGCGACCGGGTCCGCACCTTGGCGCGACTCGGGCCGGACTTTGGCATGAGTCAGTCCGCACTCGGTCCCGACTCGATCCGCACGCGGGTGCGCGTCAGGCCTCGGCTTTCCTCAACCGGGACTTTTTCCCGGCATCCCAATCTCGCCTCCTGGGCAGCGAAGGTTAGTCTTCTCGGTATCCGGTTTTAGAGGACAACGCCTGCGATGTTCTCACGCTTCCGGGTGTCCCGCTTCTCCAATGGTTTCCCTTCAAGGTTGGTCTCCCGTGTCGTTATCTGGCGTGAGCGCGAAGCTGCGTGCGGCGTCGTTTTTCGCGAGCGCGCTGTTGCTCGGGTGGTGGGCACCGCCCGCCGGCGCGATCGGCATCGAGCCGGTCGATGATCAGGTCATCTCGGCGACCACGAGAGTGCTGGCGGTGCCGCTCACACTCGACGAAGACGACAAGCCGGGATTCGACTACGATGTCACCGCCGACTGCTCCGATGCCAAACTTCTGCCGCCCGGGAATTTCACGCTTTGGGGCTACGGAGCGCAGCGGACGCTGCTGATTACTCCGGCTCCGGGACGCAGCGGTTCTGCCAACGTGCGGGTCCGGGTGAGCGATGGCACTTCGAGCGTCATTGAAACCTTCAAGATCACGGTGAAGTCAGGCACTCGTCAGCCACATGTGCTCTGGGCCAGTGCGGGTTTCCTTGATCTGAGCCCTGTCGCTCCGGCGCGGCGCCTGGCGTTGGACGTGAAGGCCGTGCAGTCGTCCGCTTTCAGCACCGTGTTTATTCGCAAAGATGGTTCGCTTTGGCTGAACGAGGGCATCTCTCCCGCCAGCGTCAAGCCAGGCACCCTGAGCGCCGACATCCTGACGGCCCGGAAGATCGCCGCGGCGGCGAGCTCTGCCGCAGTGGGCGGAGGCGCCGTGGCCTACGTGACCAGCGACGGCACCTTGTGGGCGTTTGGTGCACGGGCCAAAGGCATCTTCGGCAAAGGCGACGTCGCTGGAGAAAGTGTGGCGGTCGACTCCGGCGTGAAGTCCGTCGCGCTAGGGGGACAACATGCGGCTTACCTGAAGAGCGATGGCACCCTCTGGGCGATCGGAAGTAATTCCTACGGGCAGTTGGCCAACGGCACCACGTCGTTCACGTATCAGCAGACACCGATCCAGATCGCGAAGGATGTCACGCAGGTGAGCGTCGGCGGCAACAACACCTTCTTCCTCAAGAAAGATGGCACGCTCTGGGCCGCCGGTGAGAACAGGTTCGGGGAGTTGGGCGACGGGACGACGACGGGTCGTGCGAAACCGGTAAAGGTGGCGACGAAAGTGAAAGCCGTCGCAGCCAGCGGTGATTTTACCCTGTTCTTGAAAACGGACGGCTCGGTGTGGGGCATGGGCCGCAACAACGACGGCCAGCTCGGCGACGGAACGCTCAAGGCGCGCAAGAAGCCGATCAAAATCGCCACCCAAGGAGCGAGTGTCGCCGCGGGTGACGGCATCGCGTTGTTCACCAAGACCGACGGCTCGCTTTGGCGGATGGGTCGACAGGAGTTTCAAAACGCCTTTGCCGCCGGACATCGCGATACGACACCGCGAAAGATCGTGGACAAGGTGAAGCTCGTGACGGCGGGCACCCGATTTTACTGCTACACCGATAGCGCGGGTGCTCTTTGGGCGGCAGGCAACAACGATTACAATCAACTCGGCTCCGGACAGTTTCAGCCCTGGGTCGAGCCAATCGATACCGGCGTCGTGAAAGTCGCGACCGGCTCGGGCAGCCTCGCGTATCTGCGCAGCGACGGCCAACTCTGGCTACACTTTTGGAAAGACGGGCGCTACGTGAAGAAGAAGGTCGCCACCTCGGCGAGCGTCGCCGAGATCGCCCGCTCGGGCGACGGCACGACCTGGTATTATCGCACGCTGGACGGACGCATGTGGAAGCTGGGACTCAATGGCGTCTCCACCAAAATCGCGGACGACACGCAGGCGATCGCCGCCGGAGAAGGTTACTACGTATTCATCAAAACGGATGGTTCCCTGTGGGGCCGCAGCGACGCGGCTCACATCGACTTTGGTGCGCGTGGCGCATTGAACAAAATCGCTGACGACGTCCGGTCGGTCTCCGGTGGGCCCCGGCATATCCTCTTCGTCAAACGGGATCGCACGTTGTGGGGCATGGGCACGCGGTGGTCGAATTTCAGTCCCACCGGATCCTATGTTCCCTTCCTCGAACATCCGGAGCAGTTGGCCGGCGATGTAGTCGCGGCCGCGGCCCACAGCGATTCTGACGCGTATCTCACGAACACCGGCAAGGTCCTGCGCTTCTGGAGCTGGAGCATGCTGCCCGAGTGGGGCTCCGCCGAACCGGCATTGTTCACGATCGGTTTCGAGGGTGTTCACTTGATGGGGGGCGATGGCAGACTCCCGATCGATGATCGCGGCTCACACGGCCTCCTGCTGACACATGTTCTCGATTTCCAGGATGGATGGTGGGGCGACTTTGCGGTGATCCAGCAGAGCGGCGCTTTCACGAAGCCTACGGCGACTCGTGCGGCGTCGACGGTGAAAGTGAAGGGTCACCAACAAGCGGTGCTCCGGGTGACGCTCTCCGGTCCGTCACCGATGACCGTCCAATGGTTCAAGGACGGGAAAGCGCTCCCCGGCGCGACGAGCGTGCTGCCGGGCGAGACTCGTCTGATCATCCCCGTGGCGACGAGTGACGATCGCGGCGTTTACACGGTGCAGGCGACGAACGCCGCCGGGACGACTACCAGCGCCAAAATCTCGCTGCAGGTCGTCGGTCCGCCAACGATCACGGCCATCGCGAGCCAGAAGATCAAAGAGGACAAGTTCTCGGGTAAGCTGAACTTCAAGATCGCCGACGCGGAGTCCTCGACCAAGTCGCTGAAAGTGACCGCCACGTCGTCCGACCCGAAGCTGATTCCGCCCTCCAGCATTGTGCTGAGCGGAAGCGGCTCGACTCGCACCGTCTCCTACAAGCCCGCGCGAAATCAAAGCGGCACCGCGGTCATCACCCTGACGGTGAGCGACGGCAAGTTCACGACTTCCACTTCCTTCAAAGTGACCGTCACGGCCGTCAACGATGCGCCGACTGTCACGAAGATCGCCGACCAGGCCGTTGAGGTGAATAGGAGCACGAAGACCCTTGGTTTCACCATCGGCGATGCTGAATCCAGCGCGTCGAAACTGAAGGTCACCGCGAGCTCGTCCAACACGAAACTCGTCTCGGCCAATGGACTGAAGCTGAGCGGCAGTGGGGCCAAGAGGACGATCAAGATCACTCCCGCCGCCAACAAAACTGGCACCGCGATAATCACGATCACCGTCTCCGACGGCAAGGCCAAGACCAGCACATCCTTCCAGGTGAAGGTCAGTGCCGCGAAGACAAAGACCGCGCAGGCCGCTCCGCGCTCGCCGCGCGTCTTGATCGATTCTCCCTCGCGAGTCGTGAAAGTTGGATCACCCGTGGAGTTCTTCGCGCGTCCGTCTGATGCTGCGAAGTTCGTTTGGCAGCACGACGGCCGGCCGCTTCCGACTCAGACCTCCGCCACGCTGCGGCTCGCGTCCGCTCAGCTGGGCGACGCCGGCGGATACGCTGTCACGGCTGGCGGTGACACGAGCCCCGTCGCGGAGTTGGTCGTCGCAGACTTGGAGAGCGATGCGACGCCGCACGGCAGCATCGTGGTGATCCAGCATCGTCTCACCGTCGCGGGAGCCGCCGACTCGCTTGTAGCGGCCATGCCGCTGCCCGTGGGATGGATCTACGTGTCCGGCGTGGTGGCCGGTGCCACGGCGGGCCCGACGATGGGTGAAAACGCTCTCATCGAGTGGCGCTGGGACAGGGTGCCGTCCCAACCGCTGGTGTTCACCGCGGTTCTCTATGTTCCCGCGGGGAGTCCTCGTCCAAAATCTTTGGATACCCTCGTGCGCCTCCGCCACGCCTCGCAAACGAGCGACCTGCTCTTCGTGACTCCTCTCGCAACAGATTCATCACCCTCGAGCTCCTTCACACCGCTGCAGTGAGGCTCTTCGTGCGCTGACGCGGGCCGCACCGAGGCGCGAATCGGAGCGGACATGGCCGCGACCGTGTCCGCACTGACGCTCGAGTCGGGACGATCGTTGTCGCGACTCGCGCCGGGAGTGGGACTCAGGACTTTTTCGCGGGCTCGAGCGAGTAGCCGTCTTTGCGGTCGAGCATCGACCAGCCGAGCGCAGCGATTTCTTTGCGCAGCGCGTCGGCGGCGGGCCAGTCTTTCGCCTGTTTCGCGGCCCAGCGTTTCTCCGCAAGCGTGGTGACATCGGCGGGCGCCTCCGCTTTCGCGGGCGCGGCAGCGGTGAGGTTGAGCCCGAGTGCGAACATCGCGCGATCGAAGGACTCGAGATCGGCTTCGCCCGCGCCGCGGTTGACGATCGTGAACAGAACGCCGAGCGCACCGGGCGTGTTGAGATCGTCGTGCAGCGCGTGGAGCACAGGAGCGAAGACGTTGTGGGCCGCGCCGCCGGAAACGAGCGAGCTGCGGAAGGCGCGCAAGGTGCCGAGGGCTTTTTCCGCGGCGTGGAGCGAATCGAGCGTGAAGTTGAGTTGCTTGCG
>JAEYQF010000413.1 GCA_023410155.1 Verrucomicrobiota bacterium
GCCTCACCGGCATCAATCTCGAGATCGGCCGCGCCGATGGCACCTGGCGCCCGGTGCTCGCCACAATCGACCCGGTTCGCAATGGGGAGGGCCAGGTCGTCGGCACCGCGGTGGTCCTGATAGAGAACCGCAATCGAGACGACGACATGCAGCGGCGGCTCGCGGCGATCGTCGAGTCTTCCGAGGACGCGATCGTGAGCAAGGACCTGAACGGCACGATCATGAGCTGGAACAGTGGCGCGGAGAAAGTCTTCGGCTATACGGCAGCCGAGGCGATTGGCCGGCCCATCACGATGCTCATCCCGCTGGATCGACAAGACGAGGAGCCTCGCATCCTGGCTCGCATCCGTGGAGGCGAGCGGGTGAGTCACTTTGAGACGGTTCGTCGTCGCAAGGAGGGCACGCTCAACCACATTTCGCTCACCGTCTCGCCCGTGCGGGACGCCAGCGGCCGCATCATCGGCGCCTCGAAGATCGCGCGCGACATCACGGATCGGAAGAAGGCGCTGCGCGACATCGAACTCGCGCGCGATCGGGCGCTGGCCGCCTCGCGTGCGCGCGACGATTTCCTGGCGGCGCTTTCCCACGAGTTGCGGACGCCCCTCAACCCCGTGCTCCTGCTCGCGAGTAATGCCGCCAACGATCACAGCCTGCCCGAGCCGGTGCGCGCGGATTTCGCGGCAATTGGTCGGCAGATCGAGCTCGAGGCGAAACTCATCGACGATCTCCTGGACCTCACACGCGTGATGCGCGGTCAGCTCACGCTGCAAGCCCGCCCTCTGGATTTGAATCGCCTGGTTTCAGAAACCATCAGCTCGCTGCGCTCCGACCTCGACGCGAAAGGGCTCACGCTCACGTGTGAACTTGCGCCCACGACGAAGTGCGTGAACGGCGATGCCTCCCGCCTCCGCCAGGCGCTCTGGAACATACTGCGCAACGGCGTGCAATACACTCCGGCCGGCGGCCACATCTGGGTCACGGTCAGCGATCTCCCCGGTGACCGGGTTGCGATCGACGTGGCGGACTCCGGCATCGGGATGGGCGAGCGCGAACTGATCGGCGTCTTCGATGCGTTCGCGCGCAGCGAGCAGACGCTCGAGGGCGACCGACACAAGTTTGGCGGCCTCGGCTTCAGCCTCGCGGTGGCGCGACAACTGGTGCAACTGCATGGCGGGGCTCTCCGCGCCGCCAGCGAAGGGCGGGGCAAGGGATCGATCTTCACGATCGAACTGCCGCTCTGCGACTGGCGCCAAGCGCGCGCGATGGGACAGGACAACGCCACGACCGAGCCTCGCGTGTCCCGCGGACGCGTGCTCCTGGTCGAGGATCATGCGGCGACTCGCGCCGTGCTGGCCGGCCTGCTCGCGCGACGGAGATTCGAAGTCACGACCGCGGGCTCGCTGGAGGAGGCGAGGGTGGCTGCCTCCCAACAGGCGTTCGACCTGCTCGTATCCGACATCGGTTTGCCCGATGGCCGGGGACACGAGCTCATGCACGAATTGCGCGACCGCATGAAGGGCATCGCGATCACCGGCTACGGGGCGGAAAAGGATGTGGTGCAGAGCCGCGCCTCCGGCTTCGCGGTGCACCTGACCAAGCCTGTCGCCGCATCCGCTCTCGATCAGGCACTGGCGAGCGTGCTCGGGTGAGTCGCCCCGCGCCGCCGACGGGTGAAATTTTAGGTTGGATTTTGTCGGCAGAGTTTGCACCGTTTCCGGCCCCGAATGCCAGAGTAGCTCAGTGGTAGAGCAGAGGACTCATAAGCCTTTGGTCGCCGGTTCAATCCCGGCCTCTGGCACCAAAACTTCGGAGGCGACGTGGGGCTCGAGTCGCTTCCCGTCCCGAATCGCGCCAAGGTCCAGGCCGACCCGCGCCACAATCCGGACCGGGTCGCACCCAGGTGCGGAGGGTGTCGCACCACAATCCGGACCAGCTCAGGGCATGAGCGTGAAGTCGTCGCAGATGAAGAGCACCAGCGTGCCGGAGGTGAGACCGAAGGCGGTGCTGGTGCGCCCTACGCTTGCTTGAGCTCCGTCAGCAGCGCCCGCAGCTCGCGCTCGGGATCTTCGTGCTGCTGATCGATCGCGAGCTGGAGCGCGTGCTCGAGCAAGGGCCTCGCCGCGTCGCGCTCGCCACGTTGAAGGAGAATCTTCCCAAGGAGGATGCGGGGGATCATCCAGTCTGCTTTCTTCGCGACACAAAACTCGTAGTGAGGAATCGCCTCGGCGGGCCGACCCTCAGCCTCCAGCGCCTGGCCAAGGCTGAAGCGGAAGAGGTCGTTTTCAGGCTGCTTATTGACGAGCGCTTGAAATTGTTCGGAACGGGACGGCATGAGCGAAACGGGAAGCGATGGAGTGCCTCAATCGACCATGAGCAGCACGCCGGTGGCGTTGTCGGGTCCGCCGCGTTTCAGCGCCAGGTCGACGATCTCGGCAAGGATCTCGTCGGGCTCCCGCTTATGTCCAAGCATCGCCGCCAGCTCCATATCGCGCACGACGCGGCAAATGCCGTCGGTGCAGAAAAGATAACGATCCCCTTTTCGCAAGGGGCGCTCGGTGAGGTCCACCTCCGGCGGTGTGGGCTGTCCAATGCAGCGGGTGAGCGCCGCGCGGCTCGATTCGGGATAGCTCACGACCTCACCACGGGCGCGGCGCAGGCGGGCCTCGTTTTCCACCGAGTGGTCCTCAGTGAGCTGGAGCAGCTCGCGGCCGTTGAGCACGTAGCAGCGCGAGTCGCCGACGTGCGCGATGCGCATCACGTCGTTGGCCGTGACGTGTCCAAACGTGAGCGTGCTGCCGATGCCAAACGTCGGGCTCAGGTGTCCGCCGAGACGATGCACACCGAAGCTGACCTGCTGTGTGATCGTGACGAGGTTGGGCAGGGCCGTCGACGCCTCGCGCACGGCTTCGGCGATTTGCTCGACGGTGAATTGCGCGGCTTCGGCTCCACCGGGGAGACCGCCTACGCCGTCGGCCACGCCGAAGAGACGGAGCTCGGGTTCGTGTAGCACGCGATCCTCGTTTTCACGTCGGACACGTCCAATGTCCGAGAGAGCGGCGGAGCGAAGCGTGAGCATGGCGGATCAACCTACCGCGCGTCTCCGCCGGCGAAAGGCAGAAATACGTTTTCGCGATCCGATTTCGTCATCCGGGAGAATTCAGGTTGCGGGAGGCAGTCGATGAATAATCGGCCATAGGTTTTGGCCAGTATGCGGGAGTCGAGGATGGTGATGATGCCGCGATCCGTGGCGGTGCGAATCAGGCGGCCGACACCTTGGCGGAACTTGATCAAGGCATCTGGCAACGTGAGCTCGTTGAATGGGTTGCCCCCGCGTTCACGGATGTGCTCGCATTTCGCCTCGGTGACCGGATGCGTCGGCGGATCGAAGGGCAAACGCGTCACAATCACCTGCGCAAGCGCGTCGCCCGGCACGTCGACTCCGGTCCAGAAACTGTCGGTGCCGAAGAGCACGGCGTTGCCGCTCTCGCGCATCTGGTTGGCAAGTTCGGTGCGCGAGAGTTCCGCGCCCTGCATGAGAAATGGCCGCCCCGCTTCGCGAAACTCATTCTCGAGTGCGGCCGCGACGGCACGCATGTCGGTGTAGCTGGTGAACAACACCAGCGAGCCGCCGCTCACGCGCTCGACGCAGAATCGCACGTAATCGATCAACACCTCAATCGCGAGCCGCGCCTCGGTGGGCGAGGGAAGAGGCACGTCGGCAGCGACGAACACGCGCATAGCGTGGTCGTAATCGAAGGGCGATTTCACCGCGATTGCGCGCGCTTCCTCGGCCCCGATGCGCGCCGCGAAGGGCTCGATCGTGCCGCCCATCGCGAGTGTGGCGCTCGTGCACACGACGCTCGTGCCGCAGCCGAAGAGGTGTTTGCGCAGCTCGGGCGCGACGTCGATCGGGGCGCTGCGCAGCGTGACGATCGTGTGTTTTCGCCCGCCGCGTTCGGCCCAGTAAACGTGGCCCTTGTCGCCGAGCGTGAGCCACTCGGTGAGGCCGGCTTGGATCGCTTTCACGCGCTGCTTCTGCTCGAGCAACTCGTCGCGCTCGCGTCCATCTTCGAGTTTGTCGGCGAGTTTGCCGATCAAGCGATGCAACGCTCCGAGTGGGCCATCGAGTGTCGGTTCGGCGATGCGTTCTTCTCGCACGCGCACGATCGGCCGCGGCGTGAGGAGCTTCGTTTCGATGAAACTGAAGAACTGCCGCGAAGCATCGAGTGCATCGACGACGAGCTGCTGGCCCTCGGTGCCGCCGAGTTTGCGCAACAGACCGCGCTTGGTGCGCGGGTTGAAAAGATACTTGAGCGCACGATCGACCCCGTAGCTGGAGAGCGAGAGCCCGAAGTTGTCGGTGGCGACTTCGGGGACCGTGTGCGCTTCGTCGAGCACGAGAAAATCGTCGGCGAACAGCACGCCGCGCGAGTCGGTGGTGGCGCCGTTGGCCTGCGCACCGCCGGCGTTGATGAGCGCGAAGAGCAGCGCGTGATTGACGATGATGACGTGAGCCGTGCGGAGGCGCGCACGGGCGCGTTGATAGAAGCAGCGGTCGCAATCGCAGTGTTTGCGCGAGCACGAGGAAGAGTCGGCGTTGACGGCGTCCCACACCTCCGCGCGCGGCGGCGGGCGCAAGTCGTGCCGCAGTCCGGTGTCGGTCGTTTCCGCCCAGGCAGCGATGCGCTGGAGTTCGTCGTAGTCCGCATCGGCGAAGAGACTCGCGCGATCGGCCAGCGCGTGGGCGAGGCGAGTCGTGCAGAGGTAGTTGGATTTTCCGACGAGCACCGCGGAGCGGAATTCCGCGTAGGGCTTGAGCGTGCCGCTGGTGTTGAACAACCGGCGGCAAAGGGGGAGGTCTTTCGTCTCGAGTTGTTCCTGCAACGAGATCGTGTGCGTCGAGACGATCATCTGCCGCGATTGGTCGACGGCGTGGATGATGCCGGGGACGAGGTAGGCGAGCGATTTGCCGACACCGGTGCCCGCCTCGAACAGCAGCGGGACGTCGTTGACGAGCACGGAAGCGACCGCGCGCGCCATCTGTTCCTGCTCGGGGCGGTGTTCGAGGGAGAGACCTTCGTGCAGCCAGCCGCCCTCCGCGAAGATGTGCGCGGCCAGCTCCGGGGCGCGACTCTCTGGTGTAGGCGCAGCGGAGTCGAGGTCGTCACGAAGTCCGATCATGAAGCGCTCAGAGGTGAACGCAGAGTGGCGGGATTTCAACCGCAGCGTGAGTGAGGGGTGAAGATTGGGGCGAACGTCGGCTTCCGATTCAGTTCGGGAATGGGATTTGAACCACAGAGGCACGGAGGACACAGGGGGGGACCTGAGCGGGAGGCCTGCGCTCTGTGAACTCTGTGCCTCTGTGGTTTCAACCTACCGGTGCAACTTCCGCGGACGTTGCGCGTCAGGGCGAAGCAGGTTCATTGAGTTCGCTTTTTCACCCCATGCATCACATCACTCGTCACCTCCGGCGCGCCTTGTGCGTCGCTTTTTTTCTCCCGCTGTTCGCCGTCGCTGCCACGCAGAACTACACGTTCAAGCGCGGCGTAAACATCTCACACTGGCTGTCGCAGAACTTCGAGGGCCTGCCTTACGCCGCTCCGTGGTTCGACCAGGAGGACGTTCGGTGGATCGCGAAGCAGGGCTTCGACCACATCCGGTTGCCGGTGGATTTCCGCACGTGCCTCGATGCGAGCGGCAAAGTCGA
The DNA here is from genome assembly GCA_023410155.1 of Verrucomicrobiota bacterium. Lineage (GTDB taxonomy): Bacteria > Verrucomicrobiota > Verrucomicrobiia > Opitutales > Opitutaceae > Opitutus. The sequence continues at coordinate 5,708 of JAEYQF010000413.1, forward strand.
CGATGCGAAATTGAAACCCATCTGGCAGGCGATCGGTTGGGCCAAAGCGGAAGGACTCACGATCGTGCTCGACGCGCACTTTCTGCCGGGCGCCGATTTCAACACGGAGAGCGACGGCGGCGACCGACGCGTTTACACCGATCCTGCGCTGATCGATCATGTGGCGGACGTGTGGCGCGAGATGGCCAGCAAGTTCAAGGACGAAGGCCCGTGGCTCCGCTTCGAGATTCTCAATGAGCCGGTTGCCGACGAAAACGCGCAGCTCAATCCTTTCATGCACCGCATGCTCGCGGAGATCCGGAAGTCGAATCCCACGCGCATCGTTTACCTGACCTCCAACAAATGGGGCCAGTTTGCGAACGTGCCCGACGTGGTGCTGCCCGACGATCCGAACGT
>JAEYQF010000101.1 GCA_023410155.1 Verrucomicrobiota bacterium
GGCTCGAGCCGCACCTGGGCACGACCGTGTTCGCACCGGGGCGCGACTCGGTGCGCACCGGGGCTCGAGCCGGGCTGCACGGAGTCCCGGATCAGTTCGACTCCGAAGGCAGCAGCGAGAGCTGCCAATAGATCGCCACCGTGCGCAGTGTTTTTTCGAGCTGGGTGAGCGAGACGGGTTTCACCATGTAGCCCCGGGCTCCAAGCTCGAACGCCAGCGAGACATCCTTGGGCGCACTCGACGAGGTGAGGACGATCGTCGGCAGCGCGCGGAAGCGCGGATGCTCCCGCAACCAGCGGAGCAACTCCAGCCCGCCCATCTGCGGCATCTTGAGATCGGTGATGATCATGCTCGGCAACGGATGCGCGCCGCGATCGCTGTAGGGCGGGGTGCCGGAGAGATACGCGATGGCATCTTCGCCATTGGAGGCGGCGAAGACCGGTGCATCGATCCCGGCCCGCTCCAGCGCAAGCTGGATGAGTTCCACGTCGTGGGCCTCGTCCTCCACGATCAGAATCGTGCGACGGGGCGAGTTCATGGAGACCCGAGGGACAGTTCGAACCAGAAGGTGCTGCCTTCGCCCGGACTCGAGCGAACACCGATCTGCCCGCCCATGCGCTCGACCGCGCGGCTTGCGAGGGCCAGGCCCATGCCCGTGCCGGGCAGCGACTGCGCGTCGCGCAAGCGTTCGAACACTCGGAAGATACGCTCCTGATACGGCTCGGCGATGCCGATCCCGTTGTCGGTGACCTCGATTCGCACGCGACCCTCGGCGGCCGCCACCGCGGCGATGCGGATGCGGGGTTTGGTGTCCGGGGAAACAAACTTGAGGGCGTTGGAGAGCAAGGCAGTCAGGACCTCCCGCAACAGGCCTTGTTCGCCGCGCACAACGGGTAGATCCGGCGGGATCTCAAGGACGGCCTCCTCCAGGTAGAGATCAGAGCTGAGAGCGCCCAACACTTCGGCAAGCAAGGGGGAGAGCGGCACGTTCTCGAGCTTGAGTTCGACTTCGCTCACCCGGGCGAGGGCCAGGAGATCGCGAATGAGGGCGTCGAGTCGCTGCGCCGAACTGCGAATCTTGGCGAGTTGCGCGGCAGTAGTGGGCGAAATCTTCCCGGAGAGAGTGCCCTCGAGAATCTCAGCATAGCCGTTGATGGCACGGAGCGGCGAGCGCAGGTCGTGCGCGATCGTGTAGCAAAACTCCTCCAGTTGCCGGGTCTTCACTTCGAGAGCCGCGGTGCGTTGATCGACCTCGCGCTGCAAGGCAGTGTGAAATTCGATCTCGCTGGTGACATCGCCCACCGAACCGACGAGGCGGGAGCTGACCCGGCCGTCGTGAGTCACCTCGGTCAGCCGGCGCAGTCGGGCCCGAAGATGGTGGACGGACCCGTCGTCCCAGACGACGCGATGGTCGAGGGTGAGATCGCCGTGCGGATCATGCTCGATGCAGTCGAGGATCTGGCGCTCCACGCGGTCGCGATCCGCCGGGTGAAGGCGCGTGCGAAACAGCTCCACGGAAGCGACCGCATCGAGCGGCAGCCCGAGCAGGCGTTTGAGCCGATCGCTCCACTCGATGTGACCGCCGTGTTCATACGAGAGGGTGCCGAGCTCGGCGGTTTCGACGGCGAGTTGGAGGCGTAAACGGCTCTCGATGAGCTCGGCCTCCGCGGCCTTTCGGCTCGTGATATCGTGGACGATGCTGAGCTGACGGTGTGGCAGGCCGTCCTCCTTTCGCCGGAGAATCGTGCTGGTGAGATGCACCCATACGACGGTGCCGTCCCGGCGGATATAGCGTTTCTCCGCGGTCACCACAGGAATGTCCCCGCGGTGGAGTCGCTTGAAGCGCTCCTCGTCCGCGCGTTGATCGTCGGGGTGGGTGATCTCGATGAACCTCATGCCGCCCACCAACTCCTGCTCGGAGTAGCCAGTGATCTCGCAGTAACGCGGGTTCACATGCAGGAAGCGGCCGGTTTGCGGCTCCAGGATGGCGTTTCCTGCCGCGGCGAGTTCGAAGAACGTCTGGAACTGCGCTTCCGTCGAGGCGAGTGCGGCTTGGGTTTTCTTCTGCTCGGTGATGTCGGTGAAAAGATCGAGTGCGCCCGCGAAATGGCCGTTCTCGAACCGAGGCGCAGCGGACATCAGCAGCCACACTTCGCTGCCACTGCGGTGGCGAAGCCGAAGCTCCACGTTGGCTTTGTGCCCTCGACGATGTTGCTCGAACCATTGCTGATGCTGCGGAAGATCTCCGGGCCAGACGAAATCCGAGTGCGGGCGCCCGATCAGTTCGCGAGGAGCGACCCCGAGCAGTTCGGCCATCCGTTGATTCGCGAACTCGATGCGTGCGTGTTCGTCGAGCAGCCAGATGCCTTCGTTGGCGGTCTCGAAGATCGTGCGGAATTTCTTGTCGCTGGCGGCGATGCTTTGCTCGAGCAGCACGCGCTCGTGGATGTCGGTGCTGGTGCCGAACCAGCGGACGGCCCGGCCGCCCTCGTCCTTCACTGGAACCACCTGACAAAGGAACCAGCGGTAG
>JAEYQF010000107.1 GCA_023410155.1 Verrucomicrobiota bacterium
GTCCAGCGCAGGCGAGGAGTAGGGGTTTCATTGTCTTGGGGGCAAACAGCGCCGTGCGAGGCGGCGGCGTGGAATCAGAACACGAGAGGATGACGCACGGCTAGATGTCGTCGATGCATGTCTCGTGAGCGAGCCAGCGGAGCTCGGTGTCCTGCATGAACCGCGTGGGCCAGGCAGCGTCCGCGCCCGCGAAGTCTCTGCCGAGGAAGGCCAGCAAGTCTCGCACGTGACGGTCGACGGTTTCCCACGGCGGGAAAGTCAGCAAGGTATCCAGGCGCGAGACGAACCCGGTTGGCTTGCGAGGAGCTGAATCGAGGACGCGATGCAGCCACTTGTGATAGGGAAAGAGCAGTTCGTTCTCGTTCAGGATCAGACGGGCGCTGAAGAGAACGATTTTTTGCAGCGCGAGGAAGGAGAGATAGCGGTTCTGCTGGCGGAGAGATTCGCTGTAATACCAGCGCTAAGCGAGGAGCTGGGCGGAGAAACGCTCGAGGCGTTCCTGTTTCTGCTCGAGAGGGAAGCGAGTGATCGCCTCGAGCAGCGATTCGAGTGTGCCGACACGGGAAAGAAGGATGCGGTTGCCCTCGTAGGCGTAGCGAATGGGATCGCTGCCGCGCGCAGCGACTTGCTCGAGGAACGGAACGTCCACGTATTTTCCGTCAATATAGCCGTCGTAGGTGCAGAGTGCTCGATTGTTGAAGTGCAGACAGCCGTCCGCGCGGCGGCGACTGAGCTCTTCGGAGGAGACGACGAGGGTTACGTCGATGTCGGAGTCGGGTCGGGCAAAGCCGTGAGCGAGCGAACCACCCAGAATGAGCGCAAGGATGGATGGTTCATCGGCGAGCGCGGAGGTGAGGTTTTCGATCGAGCGGGCGTGATGGGGAAGCATGGGGAGGACGACCGGGGAATGCCGGCTACTCGTGCAACTCGGCGGCGGGGGTGGGTGGGAGATCCGCCGCCGCGAGCGCGGGAACGTTGGAGGCTGAAGCGAAGCGGTGGGCGAGGAGCTGCAAGTCGTGTCCGACCGGTTGTTGGAAAATGCGGAGACCAAACTGCGGCAACACCGCGAGCAGGTGGTCGAAGATGTCGGCTTGCACGCTCTCGTGAACGACCCAGCGGACGTCTTTGGTGAACAGATACAACTCGAGCGGGAGCCCGTGCTCGCCGGGAGCGAGTTGGCGCACGAGGAGCAGCATGTCCTGATTCACCCCGGGGTGGGCGCGGAGGTAGGCGACGCAATACGCGCGAAACGTCCCCAGGTTCGTCAATCGACGGCCGTTGCCCAGCACGCCGAGGTCCTGGCCGAGCTGCCGGTTCTCCGTTTCAATCTCGGCCAGCTTGTCGGCGAGATAGGTGCGGAGGAGGCGAAACTTGCGCCAGTGGTCGAGCATCGCCTCGTCGGCGAAGCGGACGGACTGCATGTCGATGTTGATCGCTCGCTTGATGCGGCGGCCGCCGGACTCGAACATGCCGCGCCAGTTCTTGAACGATTCGGAGATGAGCGCGTAGGTCGGAATCGTGGTGATGGTTTTGTCCCAGTTCTGCACCTTCACCGTGGTGAGCGAGACATCGATCACGAAGCCGTCGGCACCGGCCTTGGGCATCTCGATCCAGTCGCCGGTGCGCACCATCTGGTTCACCGAAATCTGGATGCCGGCGACGAAACCGAGCAGCGCGTCCTTGAAAATCAGAAGCAGGACCGCGGTGAGTGCGCCCATGCCGGAGAAGATATAGACCGGCGATTTTTCGAGGAGAAGCGCGAGGATGTAGATGGCACCGACAAGCGCGCCGATGAGCTTGATCGCCTGGACGAAACCTTTCACGGGAACGCGGCTGCCGAACTCGGTCTTGAGCAGGATCGACTGCGCCCCGTTCAGGAAGGCGCTGCCTACGGACAGGCCGATGATGACGAGGTAGATGGTGATGAACGTGGCCAGGGCGGCGTTCACTGCGGGCGTCTCGCCGAGGATATCGTTGCCGAAGAGGTGAAAGACGAGCGCGGGCGCGAGATGCGAGAGTCGTGTGAAAACGCCAGCCTCGAGCATGGCATCATCCCAAGTGCCGGACGTGCGCTGGATGATGCCACTGATCGCGCGGAGGATCACCCGCTTGGTCAGGAGATCGATCAGCCAGGCGAGCAGGATCAAGGCGACGAATGCGAGCGCGCGCGCAGTGAGATTCGAGACATCAGGCGCGAGTCCCGCGCGACCAAACGATGACTGCAGTAGTTCGATGAAGCCGTGCATCCGCCCATTTGAAAACGTGGAGAGGCGCGCGCCAGTCTCAATCCGCACCCGCGCCAAAATCTTTGGCGGCACCAGCGGCGCGGGACGAAGCTGGAGCGGCACTGTGCTCCGCGACTGTGAGCGGAGCTGTGAGGGGCAAAAGAATTTCGCGATTGGGCCCGTGCGACAGGCGCGTAGGCTCCCGCATTTTCACATGTCCGCTTCCGCGCTCCCAATCCGTCATCTGCTGGTCGCCTTGCTCGTCGTGGCAATCTGGGGTGCGAACTTCGTCGCCATCAAGGTCGCGCTGCGCGAGCTGCCCCCGTTTCTGCTTTGTGCCCTCCGCTTTATCCTCGTGGCGGTGCCGCTGGTTTTCCTCTTGCCGCGGCCCGCGGTGCCGGCCCGTCAGCTGGCGCTTTACGGCCTCACGATGTTTGCGCTGCACTTCGGATTTTTGTTTCTCGGGATGAAGCTTGGGATGTCGGCGGGCCTCGCTTCGCTCACGCTGCAGTTCCAGGTGTTCGTGACGCTCGCGCTCGCCGCGTCTGTCCTGAAAGAACGGATACAGCCCGTGCAGATCGCGGGCGCGCTCACGGCGGCTGCCGGTTTCACCGTGGTGGCCCTGCACACGGGCGGCGACGTCAGCGTGGCCGGACTTTGCTGCGTGCTGATCGGTGCGTCGTCTTGGGGCTATGCGAATGTCCTCTCGAAGCGCTTCGGGCGCGTAAATGCGCTCGGACTGGTGGTGTGGAGCAGCCTGGCCGTGCCGTTGCCGATGCTGGCGGCGTCGCTGGTGTTCGAAGGCCCCGCGCTGATGGTGCAAAGCCTCACCTCGGCCGGGACGACGACGGTGCTCTCCGTCGCGTTCATCGTGTATGCGTCGACACACGTGGCTTATTCGCTGTGGAGTTGGCTGCTCTCGCTGCATCCGGCGGCGACGATTGCGCCCTTTACGCTGCTCGTGCCGGTCCTGGGCATGCTGAGTTCGGCGCTTCTCTTGGGCGAGGCGCTGCCCGGCTGGAAGTTCCAGGCGGCGGTTCTCGTGCTCACGGGACTCGTGTTGAATGTCTTCGGGCCGCGCTTTCTCGCGACGTGGCAGACGCGTTGGCGTGCCACGCGTCAGGCGCCACTGCCTTGAAGTGTGCGCAAGAATGGAAGTGACGGAGCGCGTCGCGTTGGGAAGGATCGCCCGATGCGTCCGGAAAACATTCTCGAAGAGATCGTCGCCGTCGCCCGTGGAGCGGGCGAAATCGTCCTGCGCCATTTCGCGGCGCCCATCCCCACGACGGCGAAGAGCAACCGGATCGACATCGTCACTGCGGCCGACACCGAGGCGGAGGCGTTCATTGTCGACGCCCTGTTGAAGCGTTTCCCGACGCACCACATCGTAGGCGAAGAAGGCGGGGGGCAGGGCGCACCAGCGGAGGCAGCGCCTTATCACTGGTTTGTCGACCCGATCGATGGCACCGTCAATTTCGCGAGCAAGCTCCCGCACTTCTGCACCAGCATCGCGCTCGCGACGCCTGATCGAGTGCCGATCCTCGGCGTGATTCACGATCCGACGCGGCGCGAGATGTTCACCGCCGTGCGCGGGCAGGGCGCGTTTTTGAATGGTCAGAAGTTGAACGTGACGCCCACGAGCGAACTCGTCGACGCGGTCATCGCCAGTGGATTTCCCTACGACAAGCACACGAATCCCGACAACAACCTGAAGGAGTGGTCGGCGTTCCTGGTGAAGATCCGCGGCGAACGGCGATTAGGCTCGGCCGCGCTCGATCTCGCTTACGTGGCCGCGGGACGAATCGACGGCTATTGGGAAAAGGATCTGAAACCGTGGGATGGCATGGCAGGCGTGCTGCTCGTGCAGGAAGCCGGTGGAGTTGTCACCGACTACGCCGGTGAATCGCATCCGCAACGGCTGGATCGCGGCCGCTATGTCGCCAGCAATGGTCGGCTGCACGCGGCGATGCTCGACGTGCTGCGCGGCGCTGGGTGACGGATCGCGTGGGCGGGCGGGAAAATTCCACGCCGCATGTAACTTTTGGTCGTGAGTTGGGTTTTTCCGGCGTCTGCATCGCCACGGCACAACACGGCGGCGCCGCAGAAAACTCCATCAACTCACATGAAAATACTTCCGCTCCTCGCCGCCGTGGCTGGATTGGCCCTCACCTCAGCTTCGGCTTCCTACGCCGCGATCGCGCGCTCCGTGCCACACGACGCTTCCACGATCAGCCCGCCGAAACCGCTGCAAATCGTCAAACCGACCGACCTCCCACGCCGCTTCATCGATGCCACAATCCAATTGCGCATGACGATCACGCCTGAGGGCCGCGCCGTGGACGTCACTGGTGTCGGTGCTCTCCCGGACGATCTCGCGAAACAGCTCATTCCGGCTGTCGAGCGCTGGACCTTCACTCCCGCGACACGTGACGGTAAACCGATGGCGATGGAGATCATCCTGCCTTTGAAGCTCATCGATCGTTCGCTGTAATCCCGCAATCGACAGCCCGCGTGCGCTCGGACGGCCCGGCGGAAGCACGCTTGAAGCCGCCGTGCCGGACCGGATTGCAGACGCTGCGGGCGTGGAGCTTTGACTTTGGTCACAACTCCGGGTTCACATCCGCTCGATGGTTTCCGAAGGGCTCCAGGATCAGGTCGTGCGCTACGTTTCCGGCGAGATGCCAGAGGCGGAGCGCGACAGCTTTGAGGTGCTGCTCGCC